>NZ_JBEXCY010000132.1:0-31518 GCF_040605515.1 Dactylosporangium sp. NPDC005572
GGACGAGGCGGTCCATGCCGGCGATGCCGATCGCTGACAGCAGCGCCCCGATCGTTGTCGGGATGAGGCAGACCAGCAGCGACACGAGGACGATGCCGGTGACGCCGTCGGCGTTGAGCGCCGCGGAGTCGGGCGCGAACGCCTGGACGGCCTTGGAGTAGATCGCGAGCGGCTGCAGCGTCGCCACGGCCAGCAGGAAGATGATGGTGAGGCTGGCCAGGAGGATGTTCAGCGCGATCTCGTTCGGCGTCTTCTGCCGGTTGGCGCCCTCGACCAGGGCGATCATCCGGTCGACGAAGCTCTCGCCGGGCTTCTGGGTGATCTTCACGACGATCCGGTCGGAGAGCACCTTGGTGCCGCCGGTGACGGCGCTGCGGTCGCCGCCGGACTCGCGGATGACGGGCGCCGACTCGCCGGTGATCGCCGACTCGTCGACGGAGGCGATGCCCTCGATGACGTCGCCGTCGCCCGGGATGATCTGCCCGGCCTCGACCACCACGACGTCGCCCCGCTGCAGTTCGGCGGCGGGGACGCTCTCCTCTTCGTTGTTCCTGAGCCGGCGGGCCATCGTGTCGCGCTTGGCCTTGCGCAGGGTGTCGGCCTGCGCCTTGCCCCGGCCCTCGGCGACGGCCTCGGCCAGGTTCGCGAACAGCACGGTCAGCCACAGCCAGACGGTGATCGCCCAGGCGAACCCGCTCGGGTTCGCGACGGCGAGGACGGTGGTGAAGACCGAGCCGACCTCGACGATGAACATGACCGGGTTGCGCCACAGGGTGGCCGGGTTGAGCTTGCGCAGCGCGTCGGGGAGGGACTTCCACAGCTGCGCCGGGTCGAGGAGTCCGCCGGCGACCCGCCGGGTCGTCACTGGGGTGGTCATTGGATGCCTTCCGCGAGGGGGCCGAGGGCCAGCGCGGGCAGGTAGGTCAGCGCGACGACGACGATCGTGACGCCGACCACCATGCCGACGAACAGGGGCTGGTAGGTCTTGAGCGTGCCGGTGGTCTCGGGCACGGGTTGCTGCCGGGCGAGGGAACCGGCCAGGCCGAGGATGAAGATGATCGGGAGGAACCGGCCCAGCAGCATGCACAGGCCGAGGGCGGTGTTGTAGAACTCGGTGTTCACACTGATCCCGGCGAACGCCGACCCGTTGTTGTTCGACGCCGACGTGAACGCGTACAGCACCTCGGACAGACCGTGAGCGCCGGTGTTCAGCATCGAGGAGCGGGCCTTTTCGGAGGCCATCGCCACCGCGGCGCCGATCAGCACGAGCGCCGGGGTCGTCAGCAGATACAGCGACGCGAACTTGATCTCCCGCGCCCCGATCTTCTTCCCCAGGTACTCCGGCGTCCGCCCCACCATCAACCCGGCCACGAACACCGTGATCACCGCCAGGATCAACATCCCGTACAACCCGGATCCAGTGCCACCCGGCGCCACCTCACCCAGCATCATGTTCAGCATCGTGACCATGCCACCGAGCGCCGTGTACGAGTCGTGGAACGAGTTCACCGCACCCGTCGACGTCAGCGTCGTGACCGCGCCGAACGTCGCCGAGTTCGACACCCCGAACCTGGCCTCCGTGCCCTCCGTCGCCGCACCCACCGCCGACGGGACCGTCCCACCCGCGTGCAGCTGCAGCGCGTTGATCGCCACCACACTGCCGATCGCCAGGATCGCCATGATGCCGGCGATCGCCAGGCCCTGCCGCTTGTCGCCGACCATGCGGCCGAACACGCGCGGGAGGGTGAACGGGATGAGCAGGATCAGGAACAGCTGGATCCAGTTGGTCCAGCTCGTCGGGTTCTCGAACGGGTGCGCACTGTTGGCGTTGTAGAAACCACCACCGTTCGTACCGAGTTCCTTGATGACCTCCTGGCTGGCCACCGGCCCGCCGGTGATGTGCTGGGTGGCGCCGGCGAGGGTGGTGATGTCGGTGCCCGCGCTGAGGTTCTGGACGGCGCCGCCGATGATGAGCACGGTCGCGCCGATGACGGCGACGGGCAGCAGGATCCGGACGCAGATCCGCACCAGGTCGACCCAGAAGTTGCCCAGCTGGTCGGTCTTGCTGCGCACGAACCCGCGGACCAGGGCGACAGCGACGGCGACACCGACGGCCGCCGAGGTGAAGTTCTGCACCGCCAGGCCGGCCATCTGGACCAGGTGACCCATCGTCGACTCGCCGGAGTACGACTGCCAGTTCGTGTTCGTCACGAAACTGACCGCCGTGTTCCACGCCTGGTCAGGCTTCACCGGATCGAAACCCAGACTCAGCCACAGATGGTTCTGCACCCGCTGGAACAGATACAGGAACAGAATCGACACCGCGGAGAACGCCAGCACGCTACGGGCATACACACCCCACGACTGCTCGCCGTCCGGATTGACACCGACCGCCTTGTAGACCACACGCTCGGCCCTCATGTGCCGGGTCGACGTGATCGCGCGGAACATGTAGTCGCCGAACGGGCGGTACACCACCACCAGGGCGAGGACCAGCGAGGCGATGAAGATTACTGGGATCATCAGAACCGCTCCGGGAAGAGCAGGGCGGCCACGAGGAACGCGGTGAGGCCCACCGCGAGCACGAGACCGACGAGATTTTCGGCGTTCACAGTTTCTCCACCGCCCGTACCGCGAGGCCGAGGAGCGCGAAGGCCGCGATCGTCAGCAGTACGAACACCAGGTCACCCACGGGAGGTCTCCTCCTTGGTCTTGAGTGGCAGCAGGGGCACGGGACCGTCGGCGGCCAGCCACGCTCGCGCCCACGCTCGCGTCCGGGCTCGCGTCCGGGCGAGTTCCTGCCGGTGATGGACGTGTCCCGGGGCGTGGGCGGCCGGCCGGCGGCCGCGGCGCCCGCGAGCACGGCGAGGCGCGGCGCGGCGCTCGGCCCGTGCCCGCTGAGCATGCCCAGCTCGTTGATCGGGAAACCGGCGAGCAGCGGCCGCGCGAGGCCCGCGGTCGCTCGTCACCCACCCGGCTACGGCGCCCACCGCGCTCATCCCGCACCCCGCTCCTTGCGTGTTCCCGGGCCTTCCGTCCGGCCCCGGTGCAAGTGAAGGCGCGCCGCGTGCGGCCGCCCAGGTGCGTTGACGAAATCCCTACGCGGCCCTGACGCTTCTTGACGCCGTCTTGACGCGGTCAGTGCTTGCTGAGCTCCCGGCGCAGCATCCGGTAGGGTCGGCGCCGGGCGAGCTCGGGCTGCGGCACCACGACGACGGGGCAGCGCGCGGCCCGAGTGCAGGCCCGCACCACCCAGCTGCGCCCGGCCGCCCCGAGCACGAGCAGGTCGTCGTCGCCGGCCAGGTCGAGCAGCACGTGATCGGCCCGCCCGACCGGCGCGGCGACGAGCACCTCGACGTCGTCCGGCGCCCCACCGGCCGCGCTGGCGAACGCGTCGACCACGTACCGCTGCGCCTCGGCCCGCAGCTCCCGCTGCCACTCGGTCACGGCCGGCCCGCGCCAGTGCGCCGGGAAGGCGAAGGCGCGCACCGCGTAGAGCGGCGCGCCGATCCGCCGGGCCTCCCCTAGCCCGTACCTGATGGCCGCCAGCCCGGCCAACGACTGCGAGACACCGACCACGATCCGCCGCATCCCTCGACGGTAGTGCCGCACACCCGACCCCGGCCGTGAAGATTTCGTCAAAATCGGCGCTGTGTCCATTGTGGATCCCGGGAGGATTCTGTCGTACCCCCGGTCTAGGGTCGGGGCATGGTTGAGGGACTGGTGGATTGGGACGCTCGCTTCGCCGCATCCCGGGCGGACTGGCGCAGGCGGCAGGCGGCCCGGCGGTCGGTGCGGGTGGAGTTCGGGACGTCCCGCCGGCACGGTCTGGACGAGCGGCACGCGATGCGGCTGGCCCGGCTGGACCTGGAGGCCCGCCAGCGCGACGTGGAGGCGGCGATGGCGGCGGCGGACGCCCGCCGGGCCCGCCTCGCCGCCGCGACGCCCGCGGCACCCCCGACTGCCGAGGGTGGGCGGCCCAGCACATCGAAAATGATTCGAGCCACTGAATATCCGGCTCCTACTCTCCCTGATTGTGGAGAGGAGGGGGACCGTGACCGCACAGTTCTTGGAGCATCTGCAGTCGCACGGGACCGCGGTGCGGGTGCCGCGCGGCAAGGATGTGGTGTGGGACGACGAGCGTCTGCACGCCGAGGCCTGGGGCGCGGATCCGCAGCGGTACGCGCTGGCGGCCCTCATTCCGGGGATGCCGGCCGCGCAGCGGGTCCGGGTGCTGCTGCAGCTGCTGCTCGCCTCGTGGGCCGGGCTCGACGCGCCGGCCCGGAGCACGCTGACGCGGGTGTGCCGGGTGCTCGCGCTCGGGCTGGCGCCGGCCGACGTGCTGACCGTGCTGCTCGCGGTGCGGCGCCGGCGGGCCAACCACCGGCACGTGACGCGGACCGCGCTCGCGCTCCTGCTGGAGCACCCGCGGGCCGCGGAGCTGGTCCGGGCCCGGCGCGGGGTTGCGGTGGACTGCTTCGAGCACGCCGTCGGCAAGCGGACCGCGCGCGCCTGTGCGCGACAGCTGGCCGAGGGGCGGCCGGTCCGGCACGCGCTGGCCCGGTTCGGGGCGGCGCCGCAGCGGGTCGGTGCACTGTACTCGCCCGTGGCCACGACCGAGATCGCGGCGCCGCCGGCGGTGGAGGCCGACCTCGACCTGGCCGGCGAGCGACCGGAGACGGTGACGGCGACGAACCGCGGCGACCTGGCCGCGACGCTCGTGCACCGGTTCCGGGGCGGCCCGAGCGAGGAGCTGACACCGGCCCTGGAGCGGTATGTCGGCGAGGCCACCGACGGCCTGCCCCGCTATGCGGGCACGGTCGCGCTGGTGCTGGACCGGTCGGCCTCGATGCGTGGGTACGGTGAACGGGAGTGGGCCGTGGCTTCGCAGGCGGAGGCGTTCCGGCTGGTGCTGGAGCGGGTGTGCGCCCGGCTCGTGGTGGTCCCGGTCGGCGGAGCGCCCGGCGCGCCGGCGGACGTCGTCGGACTGCCGGGTGGGGCCACCGATCTGGCGTCCGGGGTGCTCGATGCCGTTGCGGTGGGGGCTGACGTGATCGCGGTGGCGTCGGACGGGTACGAGAACGTGTACCCCGGTGATCTGGCCCGGGTCGTGGCGACCCTGCCGGCGATCGGGGTGCGGACGCCCGTGGTGTTCTGCCAGGCGACGTTCGGGCATGCCGATGACCTGTCGCTGCGGCGGCCCGCGCCGCGGGTGCCGCAGCGTGCGTTCTGGCACTCCGACGACCTCGGGGCGCTCGTGCTCTGGGTCCTGTCCCATGTGGACGGTGCGGAGGCCGAGCGGTGGATCGGCGTCGAGCTGCGGCGCCGGCTGGCGCTGGCCGAGCGGTCGCTGGCCGAGGCCGCAGACACCGGTCGGCCGCCGACCGACGCGAGCCAGGAAGGCGCCGGCCAGGGAGGCGCGGGCCGGGAAGGCGACGGCAGGGCCGCGACCGGCAGGGCAGGCGACGGGCAGGGCGGCGACAGCGAGGCGGAGCGGTGATGACTGAGCGAGAGCTGGGAGGAGGGCCACGATGAGCGTGCTTGACCTGGTGCCGGCGGATGTTTCCGGGTACCGGCTGGGGCAGCCGCAGCGGGCCGGGGTGCTGACCGTGGTGCCCGTGTTCGGGCCGGCGTATCCGGGGATCGTGCCGCCTCGCACCGGGCTGAAGCTCGGGCGGGTCGTCACCTACGGGTCCGTCGAGCTCACCAACCCGGCCCCGGCGGGGGTGGCGATCGTGCCGCTGCATGTGGGGTACATCCAGGACTCGGCGCAGAACCATGCGCTGTGCCGGTCGGCGTTCATCGCGGCCGGGCAGACGTTGCGGTTCGACGACGCCTGCTGCGTGCAGGAGTCGCAGGGCGGCTACCTGGCCGGGCGGGACCAGTGGTTCTTCGTCCTGCCCGTGGAGCTGCGCGGGGAGGCCCTCGCGCTGCGTGGGACGAACCGGTACAGCAAGCTGTGGGACGACATCTCGCGGTTCAACGGGCGGCACGGGCTGCCGCGACGGGGGCACCTCGAGCAGGTGCTGACCCGGCGGCGGGCTGGCCTCACGCAGTACCAGAGCCGCCTCGAGCTGCTCGACGGGCAGCTCGGTGCCGTGTTCTTCCTCGGGGAGCGGCTGGTCGGGGTGGAGATCGCGCCCGATCCGGTGTACTTCGCGGAGGTGTGGATGGCGCTGGTCTGCTTCGCCTACGGGCCGGCGGCGTGGTTCGCGGCGGACGAGGCGGAGGCGGACGGCGGGCCGTTCGCCGTGGACGGGCTGGCCGGGCTGCGCGGTGCGCTGGCCGAGCGGCGGCGGGCCGTCGCCGCCGAGGTGCGCGAGTGGCTGGCCGGCGCCGCGTGGCAGCTCGGGGAGCCGGTCGAGGAGGAGCGGTATCTCGACCTGCGACTGTCCACTGTGCTCGGTGATCGCGCCGGTGGGCAGATCGTGACCGACGGGCGACGGCTGGTGTACGCGTCGCTGTTCGCGCTCGCCGCGTAGCGTAGCTCGCACCGCGTGAAACCGAGTGGCCGCAACGAAAATGCGTTGACCGGACGGCTCGGCCGCGGTTGACTTGAGGTAGATGGCGGGACTGCGTCAGGCCCGGCGCACAGCCCCTCCGATTCCAGATCGGGGTCACAACAACACTGCGTCAATGGTAGTGATTGCCAATGTCGCCACGGCGCTGACCACCCACCCCGCCATCGCATACCTCGTTCGCCCCGGCATCCCTCTACAGGGGAGGCCGGGGCGAACTTTTATGATCGCGGCATGTTCCGCCTTCGCCGCCGCCCGGCCATGGAGTGGCCGGTGCTGGACCGCGACCCCGCCTACGACGACCTGGCGGGGCGGGACGCCCGCGACCGTGCCGCGCAGGGTGACTGGCTCGCCGCGCGGGACGTGCTCGCCGGCAGCGACTGGGAGCAGCGCGGGGTGCGGGTCCAGGAGCTCGCGGGGGTCGCGGCCGAGGACCGCGGCTGGCTCGACGCGTGGCTGGCCGAGGCGCCCGGCGATCCGGCGGCGGTCCTCGTCGACGGCGCGGCCCAGGCCCGCCGCGGCCAGCCGGGCGCCGAGGAGACGCTGCGGCGGGCCGCCGCGCTCGCGCCCCACGACCCGTGTCCGTGGGTCGAGCTGCAACGGCTGCTGCCCGACCGGACCGGCGTCGCCGCGGCGCTGCGCGAGGTCAAGCGGCGCGACCCGCACAGCTACGCGGGGCAGCGGGCGGCGCTACGCTTCGCCGGGTCCGACCGGGAGCGGTTCGCCGTCGCCCGGCTGGCCGCCGAGACCGCCCCGTCGGGGGCGGCGGCCTGCGCCCTGCCGGCCGAGGCGCACGTCGAGTTCGCGCGGCGCACGATCCGCGGGCCGGGCGCGTGGAACCGGCGGACGCTCGTCGCGCTGCGGCGGTACTTCGAGCGCGACGACGTCCACGACGAGATCGTCGCCGGCACCACGCGATGGCGGCAGGGGCGCGGGCCGCGCCTGATCGGGCCGCGCCACGCCGAGGCGGCCGCGTACTTCTTCGCCGACGACCGCGAGCGGCTGCGCATGGTCATCGAGGAGATTCATCCGTACCTCGGCGACGGCGAGCCCTGGAACCCGTTCGGCAAGGACGAGCGGGGCGACGTGCTCTACGTCGTGGCCCGGAACACGGCGCTGAACGGCTGACGCAGCCTAGGGGACGGCGCCGGCCAGGACGCTCGCCACGACGCGGGCGACGTCGCCGGGCGGGGGCGGGGTGTTGTCGCGGCCCGTGTACTGCAGGTGGCAGGTGCCGATGAGCATCGCCGCGAGGGTCTGCGTGTCGGCGCCCGCGGACAGCCGGCCCAGCTCGCGCTCCGCGGTGAGGTAGGCGCCGAGCAGCCGGGCCGCGTCGGTCAGCACCGGCACGCCGGCCGGCCAGGTCTCGCGCAGCCGGGCCCGCAGCTCGTCGCGGGCGATGACCAGCGGCACGAGCGCCACGGCCACCGACTCGAACAGCGCGGTCAGGGCCGCGGTGAGGTTGCCGGCGACGGTCCCCGTGCCGGCCGCCGCGGGCAGCTCCGCGACGCGCGGGTCCATCCGGGCCACCGTGTCGAGGACGAACTCGGCGAGAAAGTCGTCGAAGTCGGCGAAGTGCCGGTGCAGCACGCCCTTGGCGACGCCCGCCTCCGTGGTCACCGAGCGGCTGGTCAGCGCGGCCGGCCCGGCCCGCAGCAGGATCCGTTCGGCGGCGGCGAACAGCTGCTGCCGGGCGTCGCGCAGCGCTACTCCGGTGGGCACGGACGACAGCCTAACGTTGACAGAGTGGGCGCGTGCCCGTTTAGAGTGGGCGCATGGTCACTCAACCGCATGAGGCCCGGCAGATGGCGGAGTCGTTCGGGGTCGACGCCGAGCGCTACGACCGCACCCGCCCGGCGTACCCGGACGAGCTCATCACCAGGATCGCCGCGACCGGGGTGCTCGACGTCGGGTGCGGCACCGGCACGGTGGCCCGGCAGCTGCGGCAGGCCGGCTGCGCGGTGCTCGGCGTCGAGCCCGACGAGCGGATGGCCGCCGTCGCCCGGCGGACGGGGGTGGACGTCGAGGTGGCGACGTTCGAGGACTGGGCGCCGGCCGGCCGCACGTTCGACGCGGTCGTGGCCGGCACCGCGTGGCACTGGATCGAGCCGGTCGCCGGCGCCATCAAGGCGGCCGGGGTGCTGCGGCCCGGTGGCCGGTTCGCCGCGTTCTGGCACACGTTCCAGGCGCCGGCGGCCGTCGCCGACGCGTTCGCGGAGGCATTCCGGGCGGCGGTACCGGACGCGCCGTTCGACCCGCGGGGCGCCGCCGCCCAGGGCCCCGACCCGTACCGGCCGATCCTCGACCGGACCGCCGACGGCCTGCGGGCCACGGGCGGCTTCGGCGCGCCCGAGGAGTGGCGCTTCGCGTGGGAGCGGACCTACACCCGGGACGAGTGGCTGGACCAGCTGCCCACGTCGGGCGCGCTGACCCGGCTGCCCGCCGAGGCCCTGGCCGGGCTCCTGGTGGCGGTCGGCACCGCGATCGACGCGATGGGCGGCGGGTTCACGCTGCCGTACACGACGATCGCGGTGACCGCGACGAGCACCTGAGGGTCAGCCCCACACCGCCTTCACGGTCAGGGCCGGGTCGGCGCCGATCGACGCCTCGGAGTAGCGGCAGTCGCGCAGCTGCTTGTTCGTGAACATCCGGGTCTGGTCGGCGAAGAACGGCGACGCCGGGTTCGTCGACTGGCTGTAGGTGAGGATGCACTTGGCCGACGGCCCGGACGCGGTGTAGGCCAGCGTGAGCAGGAAGCTGGTGCCGTAGTTCACCACGTAGCCCTTGTCGGTGAGCTCGCTGCCCTCGGCGAAGGTGCCCGGGTCCATGAACGGCTCCAGGGACGCCCCCGGCGCCGGTGAGTACTGGGCCATGGTGGCGATGCCGACGAGCTCGGTCGACCCGGGAACCGGGATCTTCTGGCCGCCCTTCACGGTGTACTGCACCGTGGAGAGCGGCACGTTGAGCGCGAATCCGGCGGCCCGCACCCGCAGCACCGCGCGGGCCAGGCCCTGCAGCAGCGGGGTCGGCGACGCCGGGGTGCCGCGCGGGGTGCGCCCCGGGTCGGCCGGGTTGAACGCGACACCGAAGAGCGGGCCGGCGGCGGTGAGCCCGTCGGGGTACTGCCCGAGGACGGCCCCGATCGTCTCGCGCCACAGGACCGCGCCGCGGCTGGCCGGGTCGAACTTCCGGTCCCAGTTGGCCAGGGCGGTGCAGCCGGCGCTCACGTCGACGGAGACGCCGTCGACGACGACCGGCCGGGTGCCCTGGGCCCGGCAGGCGTTGACCGTGTAGCCGGTGAGCTCGGACGCGGTGAGCGAGTCGCCGGTCAGGATCGTGGTGCCGAGGGTGGCCAGGTCGAACCGGGCGACGCTGCCGATCAGCTTCAGGTTCTGCCGGCTGCGGGCGGTGAGCGGCGCGCCCTCGGCGCCCTGCAGCGGCGAGAACCCGGTGAGGAACTTGCCGGCGTTGGGCACCCAGTGGCTGTCGTTGGAGTTGAAGACGTAGTCGCGGCGCAGCAGCTGGGGCTGCTGAGCGAACGGGATGAGGCCGGGTGATCGGGCGCCCGCCACGGCCACCCAGGCGTTGCGGCTGTCGCTGCCGTTGAGCAGGTGCAGCGGGTTCGACGCCCACTCGGCGAGGGCCGACGCCGACAGGTTGGGGGTCGGGGAGGAGTCGGTGTACCACGCGTTGCCGCTCGAGTCGGTCGCGACCGTGTTCACCCACGGGATGCCCTGGTCGCGGCCGATCGACGCCTTGAGCCCGTTGACGTCGGTCGCCTTGGCCATGTTGAGCCAGACCCGCAGGAGCCGGTCGTTGTCGATGTTGGCGTCGCGGTAGGTGAACGCGGTCGTGTCGCTCCAGCCGAGCGACGGGTCGATCGGCGAGAGGTCGAGGACCGGGCCGTAGCGGGTCGACCACATGGTGCGGGTGACGTTCTGGAGGCTGCCGTCGGGCTGCTTGACCTTGACGGTGACGGTCTTGCCGGTCATCGCCTCGGCGACGCCGTCGACGTAGTAGCGGGTCGGCGCGCCGGGCACCAGGTCGACGGAGTAGAAGGTGAACCGGGCGCCGTCGGCGACGGTGTGGGTCCAGGCGACCTTGTCGGTGAAGCCGATCTGCACGCCGGGGATGCCGCCGAGGCTGGCGCCGTAGACGTTGACCACGCCGGGCACGGTGACCTGCGACTCCCAGAACTTGAGCTCGCCCTCCCAGGGGAAGTGCGGGTTGCCGACGAGCATGCCCTTGCCGGTCTGCGAGCGGTCGGCGCCGATCGCCCAGCCGTTGCTCGACAGCGGCTGCTCGCCGGTGATGGTGCGCAGGCCGTCGACGGTGACGGACGGCGCGATGTCGAGGGCCGCGGCGGCGCTGCCCGGCGGCTCGGCGAGGGCGATCGGGCCGACGAGCCCGTTGCCGCTGGCGAGCAGCGCGATGTCGCGCTGGTAGGCCAGGACGTCGACGGCGGTGATCGGGCCGATCCACGGCTGGCCGGCGCACCAGCCGGGCACGCGGGCGGCGCCGGTGGCGGCGAGGAACGCGTTGAAGCCGCGCACGTAGCCGTTGAGCACGTCGCGCTCCTCGGCGGTCAGCCGGGTCAGCTGCTCCTGGGCCCGGGCCACGACGCCGAGCGACTGGTAGGCGAAGTCGCTGGCGAGGTTGGCGCCGTCGGGGCCGGGGCCGAACCAGCGGGACCGCTCGCTGCGGACCTTGACCACCTGGTCGGCGAGGTCGCAGAAGCGGTCCTCGGCGTAGGCCCAGGCCTGGCCGAACGCGGCGCTGCCGAGGTTGGCGGCCAGGACGTGCGGCACGCCGTGTGCGGTGCGGCGGATGACGGCGGCGTAGCCGCTCGAGGCGGTCGCCGGATCCACGGCGAACGCGGCGGCCGCGTTCGCCACCACAGCCGCCGGGATCAACGCGATGAGGGCCGATATCAGACTGAGGACGCGACGAAGGGAAGACACGGTTCCTCCGGGATGTCGGTCGGGACCCCGCGACTGTACGCATCAGCGAGAGTACGCAGCGTCACCACTGGTTTCAAGAGCCACACCAGAAACACAACGGACCGTTGGGGGATCGAATCCGTTGAAACGCGAGGCATAGACGGTCGTGTAGGCGCCGGCGCAGCCGAGGTGCACCTCGTCGCCGGCCCGCAGCCCGGCCGACAGTTCGACGTCGAACATGATGGTGTCCTGGCTGTCGCACGTCGGCCCGGTGAGGTGGAACCGCTCGCGGCGGGCGTCGGCCCGCGAGTCGGTGACGGGGAAGCGCAGCTCGTTGCCGGTCTCCAGGCTCTCCATCAGCCCGTTGAAGGCGCCGACGTCGAGGTGCGCCCAGCGCCGGCCGTGCCGCACGGCGGTGCCGATCACGGTGGCCCGCAGGGTGCCGGCCTCGGCGACGACGGCCCGGCCCGGCTCGATCACAGTCTCCACCGGGTAGGGCAGCCCGGCGAGCCCGATGCCGATCGCGGCGGCGTAGTCCGACAGCGGCGGGAGCCGCTCGGCGGAGTAGCGGGCCGGGAAGCCGCCGCCGAGGTTCACCATCTGCAAGAACACGCCTTCCCCGGCCAACCTGTCCATCACGCGTGCGACCGCCCGCAGCGGCGCCCGCCACGCGTGGGCGAGCAGCATCTGCGAGCCGACGTGGAAGGCCACCCCGTACGGCCGCAGGCCCCGGTCCCGCGCGGCGAGCAGCAGCGCCGCGGCGGTGTCGGCGTCGACGCCGAACTTGCCCTCGCTGGGCACCCCGCTGCGGATCTGGTGCGCGGCCAGCCGGACCAGCACCGCCGCGCCGGGCGCGGCCGTGGCGAGCTTGTCCAGCTCCTCCTCCCCGTCGAACGCGAACCGCCACACGCCGGCCGCGTGCGCGGCGGCGATGTGCGCGACCGGTTTGACCGGATTGCTGTAGAGCACGCCGGCCGGGTCGGCGCCGACCCGGCGCAGGTCCTCCAGTTCGGCCGCGCTGGCGATCTCGAAGCGGCAGCCCAGCGACAGCAGGCGGCCGAGGATCTCCGGATGGGGGTTGCACTTCATCGCGTAGTGCACCGTCAGACCGGGCAATTCCGAGGTCAACGCCTGGTAGGCCTGGGTAACGGCATCGAGATCA
This sequence comes from Dactylosporangium sp. NPDC005572, assembly GCF_040605515.1. NCBI lineage: Bacteria > Bacillati > Actinomycetota > Actinomycetes > Micromonosporales > Micromonosporaceae > Dactylosporangium > Dactylosporangium sp. NPDC005572. Next base: position 12,621 of record NZ_JBEXCY010000132.1, read on the forward strand.
ATGAGTAGCTCCGGCGTCCGGAGGCGATGGTCCACGACCCCTCCACCAATGATGTAGACGACACCCTATATTGCGCAGGGTGACTTTTGTATTACCGTCAATACACCATCGATCGAAAGAAGTTGATCGAGTACACGACAGACCCAGGCTGCCCTGCCGACGGCGATCGGAGTACCAGGACATGAACGTCAAGATTGTCGATCTAGTGCAAGGCGATCTCCGCGAAGAGGCGTGGACGCTGTACTCGGATGCATTCAAAGAGCTCAACGCCCTCGCGGTGCAGCGCCACCTCATGTACCGCGGCGAGTTCGACGAGGTCATGGGCGACCCACGGATCCAGAAGTACCTCTGCCTCGACCTCGACGACGCGCTCCGGGGCATGTCCATCTACACCAACCAGCTCGACGCGGTCCCGTTGATCTCCCCGCAGTACTTCGAGCGCCGCTGGCCGGCCCACTACGCCGAACAGCGGATCTGGTACTGCGGGTTCGTCGCCACCCAGCAGGACGGCCGGGCGGCGACGGCGTTCGGCGAGCTGGTCTCGGCGATGTACTTCACCGCGGCGGGGCAGAACGGCCTCATCGCGCTGGACTTCTGCAACCGCACCGACGAGGTCCGCCACATGTCCCGCGTGGTGCGGCTCATGCTCCACCGGCTGTCCGGCGACGTGCGCGCGGAGCGCATCGACGAGCAGCAGTACTGGCTCTACGACTTCCCCTCAGCCGCGTAGCGGCCTCAGCGGTACGGCTCCCGCCACATCGGCCAGACGGGCGGACCGTCCGGCAGCGTGATCGGCGCCCGGCTCACGTAGCCGTGACGCAGGTACAGCTCGCGGTTGCGCGGGTCGGTCGACTCCAGGTAGGCCGGCAGGCCCGCGCGGTCGAGGCGCGCATGGTGGCGCGCGAGCATCGAGCTGCCGATGCCGAGGTTCTGCCGGTCGGGCCGCACCGCGAGGAACGCGAGATAGTGGTGCGGCACGACCGGATGGTGCGCCTCGAACGCCGCGTCGAGCTCGCACGCCCGGTCGAAGGCCGCGCCCGCGACCTCCTTGAGCCGCCGGTCGTAGTCGTGCGGCGGCGGGATCATCCGGGTGAGCGGGAACCACAGGGCGACGCCCGAGAGCTGCCCGTCGATCGGGTCGACGGTGGCGTAGACCTCGCCGAAGCGCACCGCGTGCTCGGCGAAGATGGCGAAGTAGTCGGGGCTGCACGCGCCGCGCACGGTCGCGTCGGGCATGAGCCAGCGGGCGACCGGCCCGTCGCTCATGGCCACGGCGAGCACGGCCGCGATCTCGTCGGTGTCCACCGGATCGATGTCGCGGACCACGACGTCCTGGATGGCATGCGTCATGAAAGTCCTCTTTTCGAAGTAGTCTGCGAGCGCACGGCAGAACGGTCCTCAGGCGTGGTGGGCCACGTTCGCGCTGAGCGCCGTCGAGTGGGCAGCGCGCTGGACCGGGATGTCGGCCACGATCCGGCCCTCCGCGCCGCGTCCGATGCCGGCGTAGTCCATCGGCCGGAGGCCGCGCATGATCACGCCCCAGCCGAGGCCGAACAGGGCGAAGATGGCGTACGCGGTCGGGAAGATCCAGCGGAAGGGCGACTCGGGGCCGACCTGCAGCAGGTCGCCGAGGCCGATCACGGTGGCCGCGAGCACCACGCTGAGCAGGAGGAAGGCGAGCAGCGGGGCGATCTGGGCGCGCCACACATTCTCCCGGCGCCGGTGGCGCAGGAAGAACGCGATGACCGCAGCGGACGCGCCCCACATCAGGATGAGCACACCGAGGCCGCCGACCACGGTGCCCCACGCGAACAGATAGAGCTCCGGGTCCGTCTTGGTGACGAAGTACACCACCAGCACGCCGACCGCGAGCACGCTCTGGGTGATCGAGCCGAGCAGCGGCGCGCCCGTGCGCGGGTGCGCGTAGCCCCACGGGCGGGGCAGCACCCGCTCGCGGCCGAGGGCGAACTGGTAGCGGGCCACGGCCGCATGGAACGCGAGCATGGCGGCGAACACGCTGGTGAGGAACAGCACGTAGCCGATGCTGACGAGCACCTCGGGCACGTGCGCGCCGACGAGGTTGAAGACCAGGTTGGTCTTCTGGTCCTGAGCGGCCTGCACGATCCGGCCCGGCCCGGCCCCGACCGACATCGCCCACGCCGAGACGCCGCACAGCAGGCCGGGCAGCAGCACCGCCCAGTGCGTCGCCCGGGCGATCGTGCGCTTCGGGTCCTTGGCCTCCTCGGAGAGCACGACGGTCGCCTCGAAGCCGACGAAGCCCGCGATGGCGAGCACGAGCATCGCCACCACCTCCGTGCTCAGCAGCTGCTGCGGCGCCAGGCTCTCGAAGGCCACCTTGCCCTCGCCCGGGTTGGCGATCATCACGGCGTCGTAGATGAGCACGATGGTGATCTCCGCGGTGAGCAGCACCGCGAGGACCTTGCCGGACATGTCGACCCAGAGCATGCCGAGCACGGCGACCAGGAACCAGCCGACGAGCGCGCAGACGAACCAGCTCGCCTTCACACCGAACTCGGCGAGGATGCCGGAGGCGACCACGCCGAACAGGCCGAGCAGGCCGATCTGCATCGCCGCGTAGGCCGGCAGCGCGACGAACGCCGCGGACACGCCGGTGACCCGGCCGAGCCCGTGGCTGATGTACGAGTAGAAGGCGCCGGAGTTGACGATGTGCCGGCTCATGGCGACGAACCCGACCGTGAACACGGACAAGATCAGTGCCGCCACGAAGTACACCAGCGGCACCGCCGTGTTGCCGACGACCGAGTAGATCGTCGAGATGGCGCCGAGGATCACCGTCAGCGGCGCCGCTCCCGCGACGCCGAAGAACACCACCGATGGCACGCCCAGCCGGTTGCGGGCGAGCCCCCGGGCCACGATGTCGGGCCCGGTGGTCGGGGTACGAGCCATGTTCGGTCTCCTCTTGCTGGAGTCGCCGCGCCGGAGGTGGTGACGGCCCACCGTCGCCGTCACCGGCGGCCGGCCGCGAGCGCCGAGCCCACCGCCGCCTCGGTGTACTGGACGAGCTGGACCAGGTCGTCGGGCAGCGACGCCATGATGTTCGGCATGTTCTGCATGCAGTCGCGCTGCTGCTGGGGGCTGAAGAAGACGTAACGGGTCAGGCCGGTCGCCACCACGAGCGCGGTGAGGACCCGGTCGGTGAGGTTCATCGACCGGCGCCGGCTCATCGCCTCGGCCAGCCGGATCGACTCCCAGGCCGCCGCGTTGCGCTGGTCTGGGGTCATGGGCATGTAGAGCGTCTCGGCGCTGAGCAGCTTGCGCCGTTTCACCGGTTCGACGATCCCGGCCCGCAGCAGCCGCTCCCCGACCTGGTCGGTCGCGTCCTGGGACAGGTACGCGAGCCAGGTGCGGATCTCCCGGTGCTGCGGCTGGGCGACGAGCAGGTCGAGCAGGCTGTGGGAGAGCGAGTCCCCCGGCGGTTCGTGGCTGACGACGTAGAGGTCTCCCGTCATGGCACGGAGGCGGCCGTACAGCATCAGCTCACCCAGCAGCCCGGCCGCCAGGCCGAGGCCGGTCGCCCGTGGATGCAGGCGTGAGCGGCCCGTCCGGTCGTCGTGCGCGATCAAGTAATAGCTGTTGGCAAGCATCGCGACCACACTCCTTTGAGCACGTCGGCGAAAGGAGATCACGAAAAGTAAGACCGGGGGTACGGTCCTCGATGTCTTCAGCATCATGTATCAAGCACTGCGTGTAGCGCAACGAGTACTAGACTCGGGGTCTCACTCAAATCCAAATTGCATAGGATCAAGGGCGTGCAGATTGACACCACGCGGAAACCGGGGGAGGCGACGGTGGCGGTCGACGAAGGCCCCACACTCCGTCGCCGGCGACTGGCCGCGGAGCTGAAGAAATGCCGGGAGGACGCCGGGCTCACGCAGGAGTTCGTGTCCCGCCACTTCGAGTGGCACTCGGCGAAGGTCACGCGCATCGAGAACGCCCGCGTCCCGGTCACCCCACGGGACGTCAGCGACCTGCTCTCGCTCTACGGCGTCGCGGACGCCACCTACCGGGAGGCGCTGCTCACGCTGGCCCGGCTGGCCCGCCAGCGCGGCTGGTGGACCGACTACAAGGACGTCATGCGCCCGGGCAACTTCGTCGGCATGGAGGCGGACGCCTCCACGGCGAAGGTCTGGGAGCCGATCGTCCTGCCCGGCCTGCTGCAGACCGAGGCCTACATGCGGGCCCTCATGGGCACCGGCCGGCGCAACGACCCGCAACAGTCGATCGACCGCCGCGTCGCGCTGCGGCTGCAGCGGCAGGAACGCCTGGTCACGGACCCGAAGCTGACGCTGTGGGCGATCATCGACGAGTCGGTGGTGCGCCGCACGGTGGGCGGCGAGCAGGTCATGCGGGAGCAGTGGCAGCGGATTATCACAGCCGCGGCCAGGCCGAACGTGAACGTGCAGATTCTGCCCTTTGGTGCCGGTGAACACGCCCTGATGGGCGGGTCGATGGCCCTGCTGGAGTTCGATGACGTCGCCCACTTGGACGTCGTCTACCTGGAAGGACTTGCCGGGGACTACTACGAGGAGCAGCCTGCAGAGGTCACGCGTTACCGGGACGAGTTCGAGCGCTTGAGCACGAAGGCACTCAGCCACTCCTCGTCGGTCGGCATGATCCAGGGGCTGCTCGACGGGTAACTGGCAAGTCTCCAGGAAAGGAGGTGCGATCATGTCTGCGCAACTCAGCGACACCGCCTGGCGCAAAAGCAGCCGCAGCAACGGCAACGGCGGCAGCAACTGCGTCGAGGTGGCAATGCTCGACGCAGCCGTCGCCGTCCGCGACAGCAAGAATCCGGACGGCCCGGCGTTGCGATTCACGCCGACAGCGTGGGAATCGTTTGTGGACGGCACGAAACAGGGCGGCTTCGATACCGCCCACTAACGGTCGTCATTGCATAGATCGTCCCTAGAGGCACACGGCACATCGTCGTGCCGCGAACCTTCACACAGGTTCGTCGAATTGGTCTCGACGACGCCTGACAGCGCACAGCGGAGGGCTGATGCTCGGACGCATCGGCCCTCCGTGAAGCACCCATCGATGCTATTGCCTATCCGCGGCGTGATGCCAGGAGCACGTTTCGCAGTATCTGCAAGGACGGCCGAAGCCGCCGGTACCTCGCAGTCCCTCCCCGGAGACTTCTGGGAGGGCCGCCGGTTCCGCGACGATGGACCGGTGCGAATCTCACGGACCGGACGGCTCGGCTGGTCGCTCGTCGGTTTCGCCGTCCTGCTGGTGTGCGTGGCGGCGCCGGTGTGGATCGCGACCACCGGCGACGTCAACGCCGCGGCCGGCTGGGCGAACATCCTGGCCCTGCCGATCACCGCGGCCGGGCTGATGCTCGTGTTCACCGAGCAGCGGCGGGTCCCGGCCGCCGCGGCGCCGCCGGTGCCGGAGCGGCGGCCGTGGATGGCGCCGCCGCTGGAGCGCATGGTGCCCCGCCCGGAGCTGGGCGCCGAGCTGCTCGAGGTCCTGGCCGCGCCGGCACGGGCCGACGAACCGGCCGAGGTCGGACTGACCACCGCACTGCGCGGGGCCGGCGGGTTCGGCAAGACGCGGCTCGCCACGTGGGTCAGCCACCAGCCGCGGGTCCGCGAGCGGTTCCCCGGCGGCCTGCTCTGGCTCACCATCGGCCAGGAGGTGCGCGGCGCCGACCTCGCGGTGCGGATCAACGACCTGGCGTTCGTGCTCACCGGGTCAAGGCCCGCGCTCGTCGACCCCGACGCCGCCGGCGCCGAGCTCGGGCGCATCCTCGACGAGCACGAACGCGACCCCGTGCTGCTCGTCCTCGACGACGTGTGGGACGAGGCCCAGCTGCGCCCCTTTCGCTTCGGCGGGCGCGCGTGCACCCGGCTCGTCACCACCCGCATCCCCGACCTGCTGCCGGCCGGCGCGCCGTGCGTGCGGGTCGACGCGATGTCCGGCACCCAGGCCCGCCAGCTCGTCGCCGGCGGGCTGCCCGGGCTGGCGGCCGGCGACGCGGACCGGCTGGCCGAGCTGGCCGGGCACTGGCCGCTGCTGCTGAACCTGGTCAACGGCGCGCTGCGGCGGCGGGTCAGCCGCGGGCAGTCGCCGCAGCAGGCGGCCCGCGAGATCGCCGGGCGGCTGCGGGCGGAGGGGCCGGCCGCCTTCGACCCGGCCCGGCCGGTCGACCGCAGCCAGGCGGTCGCCGCCACCATCGACGCCAGTCTGGCCCTGCTCGGGCCGGAGGACCGCCTGCGGTACCACGACCTCGCCGTCTTCCCGGAGGACGTCGAGATCCCGCTGGACGTGCTGGCCCTGCTGTGGCCGCCGAACCGGGTCGAGGCGCTGTGCGAGGAGCTGGCCGGGCTGGGCCTGGTGAGCGACTACCGGCTGGACGCGCCCGGCCGCCGCCTGGTCCTGCACGACGTGATGCTCGCCCACCTGCGCAACGCCGACCCCGCACGGCTCGAGGCGGTGCACGCCCGGCTGGTCGACGGCGCGGCCGGGCTGGTGCCGGCGCCGGGCGAGTGGTGGCGGCTGCCGGCCGACGCCCGCTACCTGTGGCGGTACCTGCCGTACCACCTCTACGGCGCCGGCCGCGTCGGCGAGCTGCCCGCGCTCGTGTGCGACCCGCGCTGGGTCGAGGCCAAGACCCGCCGCTTCGACTCGGTCGTCACGCTCGACCCCGACCTCGCGCTCGTCGGCACGCCGACCGGCCGCACCCTGCGCCGGGTCCTCGCCCACGCCGCGCACCTGCTCGGCCCGATCGACCCGCCGGAGGCGCTCGCCGCGACCCTGGCCAGCCGACTGCACGGCATCCCGGGGCTGGCGGAGGTCGTGCGCCGCTACCGCGACGCGCTGCCCACGCCACGCCTGGAGCCGATCTGGCCGCTGCCCGACCTGCCCGACCCGACCCAGCCGACCGAGCCGGCCGGGCACGTCGGCCCGGTCACCAACTGCGCGTTCTCGCCCGACGGCACGCTGCTGGCCACGACCGGCGACGATGCCACGATCCGGCTGTGGCGGGTGCCGGACGGCACCCAGCAGGCGCTGCTCATCGGGCACACCGCGCCGATCTACGGCTGCGCCTTCTCCCCCGACGGCGGCCTGCTGGCCACCGCCGGCCACGACGGGACCGTGCGGCTGTGGCGGGTCGCCGACGGCACCCAGCGCCCGCACCTGAGCGGGCACGCCGGCGCGATCACCCGGTGCGCGTTCTCCCCCGACGGGACGCTGCTCGCCTCGACCGGGGTCGACGGCACGGTACGGCTGTGGGCCGCCGCCGACGGGACCCCGATGGGCGTGCTGACCGGCCACACCGACGAGGTCAACGGCTGCGCCTTCTCCCCCGACGGGACGCTGCTGGCCACCGCGTCCGCCGACGGGACGGTGCGGCTCTGGCGGGTCGCCGCCGGCACCGCCCACGCCGTGCTCACCGGCCACGGCGGCACCGTTCACGAGGTCGCGTTCTCCCCCGACGGCGTGCTGCTCGCCTCGACGAGCGACGACCTCACCACCCGGGTCTGGCGGGTCGCCGACGGCAGCCGCTACGGGGTGGTCGACGGCCACGCCTGCGGCTGCGCGTTCTCGCCGGACGGGTCGCTGCTGGCCACCGCCGGGCTGGACCGCGCGGCCCGGCTGTACGACGTGGCGACGCTGACCGAGCGCACCCGGCTGGTGGGGCACACGGCGCGGCTGGTCCTCGGGTGCGCGTTCTCCGGCGACGGGGCGATGCTGGCCACGACCAGCGTCGACGGGACGGCGCGGCTGTGGGAGCTCTCCGGCGGTACCGAACGCGTCGTGCTCACCGGCAGCACCGACTGGGCCGTGGGGTGCGCCTTCTCCCCCGACGGCGGCACGCTCGCCGTCGCCAAGGGCGACGCCACCGTCCGGCTCTGGCGGGTCGCCGACCGCGCGCCGCTGGCCGTGCTCACCGGCGACGGCAGCTGGATGGACAGCTGCGCCTTCTCCCCCGACGGCCGGCTCGTCGCCGCGGCCGGCTGGGACCGGGCGGTGCGGGTCTGGCAGGCCGACGGCGCGCCGCACGCCGCCCTCGCCGGCCACACCGACCGGGTCACCTGCCTGGCCTTCTCCCCCGACGGCACGACCCTGGCGACCGCCGGCTGGGACCGCGCCGTGCGGCTGTGGCGCACCGGTACCGGCACCGAGCTGGCCCGCCTCACCGGCCACACCGGCCCGATCTGGGGCTGCGCCTACTCCCCGGACGGCACGCTGCTGGCCACGTCGAGCGACGACCGGACGGTGCGGGTGTGGCGCACCGGCGACGGCGCGGTGCGCTGGGTGCTGCCGCACGACCGCGGTGCCGGCGCCTGCCCGTTCTCCCCCGACGGGACGCTGCTGGCCACCTGCGACGAGCAGGTCGTCCGGCTCTGGAACACCGCGACCGGCACACCGTACCGGGTGCTCAGCGGCCACACCGGGTTCGTGTTCCAGGCGGCGTTCGCCCCGGACGGCACGCTGCTGGCCACCACCGGCAACGACAGCACGATCCGGATCTGGCAGGTGGCGACCGGCCGGTGCGTGTGCGCCCTGCGGCTGGCCGGGCCGGTCGAGGGCATCGCCTGGCACCCCGACGGCACGACGATCTGCGCGGTGGGCGGCGCCGGCGTCTACCTCCTGAACTTTCTTCCCGGTGACTTTCCCGCAGACCGATGAGTTCCCGCGCGGGGCGGCGTTTCACCCGGCGTACACCAACCGAACGCCGGAGGAGACACCATCATGCGCAACGTCGTGATCTACGGGGCCGCGGGCAGCATCGGGTCGGCCGTGGCCGGGGTGTTCGCCCGCCAGGGTGACCTCGTCCACCTGACCGGGCGGACGCGGGAGACCCTGGAGGCGGCCGCCGAGGCGATCCGCGCGGACGGCGGGAAGGCCGAGGTGGCGGTCGTCGACGCGTACGACGAGGCCGCCGTCGAGGCGCACGCCGACACCGTCGGCCGGATCGACGTGTCGCTCAACCTCGTCCCGCGCGGCGACGTGCAGGGCACGCCGCTGGTCGACATGAGCGTCGCCGACTTCACCCGCGCGGTGACGAACGGCGCCACCACGACCTTCATCACCGCCCGGGCCGCCGCCCGGCGGATGGCGGCCCAGGGCGGCGGCGTCATCGTCGCGCTGAACAGCGGGTCGGCGCAGGGCAGCCCGATGATGGGCAGCACGGGGCCGGCCGACGCGGCGATCGACACGTTCGTGCGGAACCTGGCCATGGAGGCCGGGCCGCAGGGCGTGCGGGTGCTCGGCGTGTGGGTGGCCGGCGTCCCGGAGACGCTGACCGTGGAGAAGCTGTCGGCGGTCAACCCGGCCATCGACGCGGCCGCGGTCGAGGGCATCCTGGCCAACCTGGCCCAGATGCGGATGCTGCGCCGCTCGCCGCGCCTGCCGGAGATCGCCGAGACGATCGCGTTCCTGGCCTCGCCGCACGCCGCCGGGATGACCGGCACCTTCGTGAACGTGACAGGAATGTTCACCAGCTGACCGATTCGGGGCCCACCGGCTCTTGACCCGGTCTGGCCGGTTGACCGGTCGCGCCCGCGGTGGGCGGGACGATAACGTTCGGCCATGAACGGGCGTCCGTCACGATCCTTCGACCGGATCGCCGACCGCTACGACGACTCGCGGGGCGGGGCCGAGCGGGGCGTGATCCTCGCCGCCGACCTCCAGCCGTGGCTCCTGCCGGGCACGGTCCTGGAGGTCGGCGTCGGCACCGGCGTCGTCTCCGCCGCGCTGCGGGCCCTCGGCTTCACCGTCTTCGGCGCCGACCTCTCCGCCGGGATGCTCCGCCACGCGCGGCAGCGGCTCGGGCCGTCCGTCGTGCAGGCGGACGCGACGGCCCTGCCGTTCACCGCCGCGGCGGTCGACAACGTCGTCTTCGTGACCTCGCTGCACGCCATCGGCGACGTCTACGGCGCGGTCGCCGAGGCCGCCCGGGTCGTCCGGCCCGGCGGGCGGGTGATCGCGGTGCACGGCATCCCGCGCCGCCTGCCGGACGACGACGACCTGACCGCGGCGGTGGCCCCGCTCAACCCGCTGCGCGACGACCGGCCGGACTCGGCGCCGGCCCTCGACGGCGCCGCGGCCGCCGCCGACCTGCGCCCGGCCGGCGTCTCCTGGGTGGCGTCGACGGCGTTCGCGGAGTCCCCGAACGAGTTCGCCAAGACCATCGAAGAGCGGCTCTGGTCGTACCTCTGGAGCGTCGACGACACCGTCTGGCGCGACGTCGTCGTCCCGGTCGTCGCCCGGCTGCGCGCGCTGCCCGACCCGGACCGGCCCCGCCCGTACCACCTCTCCCCGCGGCTGGTGGCCTACTCCGCGTGACATCCGTCCCGCCGCGGGCCGCCCGTCTTGGGCGCCCGCCCTGCTGGTGTGGGCCTGGCTCAGCGCACGTCCCAGAGCCACACGTCGTTGACGTGCTGCCCGGGGCCGTAGAGCTGGTCGACGGTCTGCCGGATGGCGTCGCTGTTGCCGTGCTGGTCGGCGAGCACGATCGTGGTCGCCTTCCAGTACCGCGCGTCGGCCCGGGCCTGCTCCTGCTGCTCCGGGGTCACCTGGGGCACGGCGCCGTCGTTGGCGACGCCGGCGAGCAGGCCCATGGTCGCCGGCTGGGCGGGGCCGAACATGGCCCGCTGCTCCGGGTCGTTCGGGTCCGGGGCGAGGAAGTACCCGCCGGCGATGCTGAAGTCGAGGTTCGCGGCGGTCGCGTACCGCATCGCGTCGATGCTCTCCCACCAGCCACCCGGCACCACGACCACGGTACCGCCCTTCGGGATGTGGTCCTGCCACTGGCCGCTGGTGAAGAACGCCGGGATGGGGGAGCGCTCGTCGGCCGGCTGCGGGGTCGGCACGAGCGGCACCAGGGCGACGGCGAGGGCCACGGCCCACAGGATCGGCGCCATGGGCGACCGCCGCATCGACGCCGGCTCGGGAGCACTCCCACGCCGCTCCTGACGCTCCGGACCGCCTTCGCCCGCGTCGGGCACTCCCATACCGGACATTTCCGATTTGTCCGGCACGGCAGAAGCGGCGTGGGTGGCGGAGGAGGCGGAGAAGGAAGGGCTGGCGGTGCGGGCGCGGGAGGCCGGCTGGCGGGAGGCGGAAAGACCGGAGTCAGCGGCGTCGGCGTCAGCGTCAGCGGCGTCGGCGGCGTCGCTCGCGGCGTCCTCGGCGGTGCCGGTGGCGGTGCCCGTGGTGCCGGTGGCGGTGCCCGTGGTGCCGGTGGCCGCGGCGATGCCGGTGCCGGTGGTGGCGGCGGTGCCGGTGGCGGCGGTGGCGGCGGTGCCGGTGCCGGTGGTGGCGGCTTCGGTGGCGGCGGCGGTGGCGGGTTGGACGACCAGGCGGTCGGCGATCAGTGCGATGACCGCACCGACCACCGGCGTGACGACCAGGGCCAGCCGGGTCGGGACCACCGAGTCGAAGAGCGGCAGCTTGTGCACCCACTCCCAGGGGCCGTGCCACGAGGTCTCCTCGCCGCGGTACTTCACCACGATGCCGAGGGACAGGACCGCGAACACGATCCCGGTGGCGTACAGCGCGCGGGCCGCCCGGTGGCGGAACAGCACCACGAGCCCGGCGGCCAGCAGGCCCATGAGCGGCCAGCCGAAGAAGCTGTTCTCCTCCGTGGCGCCGCCCATGTTCTCGATCCGGGCCACGTCGCCGACGATCGACCGTCGGCTGAACTCGGTGAACGAGGCCAGGTCAGTGTTGATCTTCAGCACGAACTCGGGCAGCCCGTGGTACGCCTGCGGCCCGAAGAACTGGTGATAGAGCGGATAGGCCAGCAGGACGCCCGCGGTGACGGCGGTGACGCCCAGCGCCGGCAGCGCCGCGCGGGCCGCCGGGAGGATCTCCCGCGGGCGCAGGTACACCAGCAGGAACACGCCCAGGGCGCAGGCGGTGAGGAAGAGGATCTCCTCGTTGATGAAGCACTGGTAGACCACGAGCGCGGCGAGGATCAGGCCGCGGCGCACCGGCGAGCCGCCGCGGAGGCGGAAGACGGCCCAGATCACGAACGGGATGAGGTACTGGCCGGCGATGTTCGGGTGGCCGGTGATCTGGGAGATCATCGCGGGGGCGAAGCCGCAGAACAGGCCGCCGAGGTACGCGGCGGCGCGGGACTGCACGACCACGCGGGAGAGGAAGAGGTACCACGCGGAGGCGGTCCCGGCGAGCGCGAGCGTGCAGGCGATCGCGAACGTGACGCCGGCGCCGAACAGCAGCGTGACCGGGCTGAGCGGCAGGGCGAGGCCCAGGATCGACGTGTTGGCCATGAGGTTGACGCCCAGGGGGGCGTTCAGCTCGTCGGTGAAGATCGGCGACTCGCCGTGGGTCACCACGCGGGCGGCGTGGGTGAGCACCCACTCGAAGAAGGTCTGGTCCTGGGTGTTGTCCGTGAGCATCCTGGTGCGCGGGTTGCCCCAGAGGTGCTGCAGGATGATGACGGCGAACAGCACATAGCTCGCCACGGCACCTAGGTCGCGGATCTTTCCGCCTGTTTTCACGCTGACACCTTAGAGGGCCGCAGGCCACAGGGGGCGACCCTGGTGCACAACCATCGATGGATATAAACTACGCCGACCTGCGGCTAGCATGATCGCGCAGGCATTTCCCCAAGCGACCACCGAGGAGCCAGGCGTGCGAAACGCGGAGCGCCCTCCGACCGCCGGGATTCTGGGCGATCAGCTCGTGCAGTCCGAGGTCCTCGAGGGCCTGGCGATGGCCAAGAACCACCGCAAGTGGTTCGTCGCGTTCGCCACCCCGTATCTCGGCGACCACCCGATCGAGGTCAGCGCCGGGCTCGGCGACTACGCGGCGGAGTGGCTGGAGCACGCGCCGCGCATGACGCTGACCGAGGCCGACCCGGGCCGGATCCTGGCGCTCAAGGAGCGGTTCGCCGCCAACCGGGACGTCACGGTCCGCGAGCTGATGCTGCCGAGCGACGACGCCGCCGACCACAGCGCCGCGGTCTCGTACAACGTGCTGGAGCACATCGAGGACGACATCGGCGCGCTGCGCACGATGCGGGCGATGGTCCGACCGGGCGGCTACGTGGTGATCGTGGTGCCGGCGTTCCCGTTCGCGATGGGCCCGGCCGACATCGCCACCGGCCACGTGCGCCGCTACACCCGCAGGACGATGCGGGCCGCGCTGCTCGCCGCCGATCTGCGGATCGAGCGGCTGCACTACGCCAACTCGCTGGGCCTCATCGGCTACTACGTGTCGACCTGCCTGCTGCGGCAGCTGCCGGGCCCCGGGCCGATGGTGAAGTTCTACGACACCACCGTCGCCCCGGTGACCCGGCTCATGGAGCGCGTCGTGCGCCCGCCGTTCGGGCAGTCGGTCGTGGCGATCGCCCGCCGCCCGGATTGACACCCGGCCCTACGTCAGCCTGAAGTAGTCCAGGTTGAAGCCGCCGGTCTCGCAGTACACCGTGACGATCTGATCCCCGGCGGCCAGCGTCACCGGGACGTGCACGGAGCCGTAGCTGCCCCAGCCGCCGGTGTCCGGCACCGACGCGGTGGCCAGGACCGTGCCGGCGGCGTCGCGGAACGACACGGCGCCGGGCACGACGGCGCCGGTGCCGGTGGCCATCCGCAGTTCCAGGTCGTAGGTGCCAGCCTGGGCCACGTCGACGCGGTACTGCAGCCAGTTCCCCGGCGCGGTCCAGCCGACGTTCTTCCCGCCGCTGGCGCTCGCGTTGTTCTCGATGAAGTTGGCCCCGCCGTCGGTCCAGCCGTGCTGGGCGGTGTACGCCTCGGCCTCGACGACGGCGCCGACCGGCGCCCCGTGCGGCCGGACGGTCACGTGGACCGTGACCCGGTCGCTGGCCACGCCGTCGGTCACCGTGAACGTCAGGTCCTGGGTGCCGGCGACCGTGGGCCGCAGCGTGACCACGCCGGTCGTCCCGTCGAGGCTCACCCCGCCGGGCAGGTCGGTGGCGTAATACGCGAGCCGGTCGCGGTCCCGGTCGGTGGCGGTGAGCCGCACCTGGGTCGTGCCGTACTGGTCGGCGACCACGTCGCCCACCGGCGCCAACCGCGGCGCGTGGTTGCCGTGGGCCCGCGGCAGGTCCGGCGTCCAGCGCAGGGTCGCGTAGGCGCGGGCCGGGACCGTGGCGACGAACGACTCGCCGGCGACCGTGACGTGCACCCGGGCCGCGGTGTCCCGGGCGTTGCCGACGACGGCGACGAAGTGCCCGTCGCGGTCGCGGAACGCCACGTTGCTCACGCCGTCGGCGGTGGCGCTGGACTGCAGGCGCGTGTAGGACGGGTCGAGGTACCGCGCGAACTGCCCCATGGCGTAGAGCTCGCCCCGGACGGTGTACGTGCGGCTCGCCGTGTCGACCTTCACGAGGCGGTCCGGCCATTTCGTGGTCGCCGCGACCTGGTCCCAGTCGACGTTGTTGTCCCGCGCCGGCGTCCAGTGCAGCGTGCCCCCGTCCTGGTCGGTGGCCTGCGCCCACATGACGTACGAGCTCGCGTCGAGCCGGAGGTAGCTCAGGATCGTCGCCGGGTCGAGGTCGCTGGTCTCGGTCATGTGTACCGGCTTGCCGGTCTGCTCGTAGGCGTCGCGCATGACCGTCGGGTCGCCCCAGTACGGGTGGAAGGCGATCGCGTCGGCCGCCCGCCGGGCCGCCGGGTCGTCCAGCACGCGGTAATAGTTCTTGGTCTCGGTGCTGTTCGGGTCGCGCCAGTCCCAGAAGTTGAAGTCGTGGATGTACAGGTCGACCTGCGGCAGCCGGCGCTTGATCGCGACCGCCAGCCGCTGCTGCTGGGCGACCGAGATGTCCATCGCGGGGTACACGACGTCCATGCCCGGCTCGTTGAGCAGCGTCAGCGCGTCGACCCGGATGCCGTGGCGGGCGTAGGCCTCGACGTACTTCGCGTAGTAGCGGGCGAAGACGTCGATGCACTCGTCGCGCAGCTTGCCGACCTGGTAGTGGTCGGTCGTGCTGCCCGGCTTGAGGGCGACCTCGCCGAGGAACCTGTTGTTGGTCTTCATCCAGGCCGGGGCGCTCCACGCCGAGGCGAAGAAGGTGGCCTTCGGGTTGTACTTCTGGATCAGCTTGATCGTGTCGACGATGTGCAGGTCGATGTCGCGCTGGATCGAGAAGTACCGCAGGTCCCAGTCCTCGGCGACGCCGGCGGGCAGGTCGTCGTAGGACCAGAAGGGCAGGTGCTCGATCAGGTCGGGGCTGCCGATGGTGAGCCGGAACCGGTCCAGGCCGGCGCCCGTGCGCGGGTCGACGAGCAGGCGGATCGCGTCCTCACGCTGGGCGGGCGTGAGCTTCCAGAGGTTCGACACGCTGGTCTCGTCGATGGAGAAGCCGATGCCGCTGTACCGCTGGCGGGCCTGGCTCGGGTCGATCACGACCGTCGCGTCCGACGGGCCGTCCTTGGTGATGCCGGTCAGCGGCTGCCACTGCTGGCCGACGGCGGAGTAGGTGGCCCTGACGGCGGGGGCGGGGCGGGGTCCGCCGGCCGATGCCGGTGCCTGGGCTGCGAGCAGGGATGTTGTGACGACGAGCGCCACGGTCAGGGTTCGCCTCACGGCGCCTCCTCGGGTGCGGGGCTGGGCGGTGGGACCCGGGGACATCGTTCTTTATACACGCGTCAATATAAGTCGTGAACAAAGTCGTATGATCAGTCCCGTGGAGCGCATCCTGGAGCGCGTCGTGGTCCCGTTCGCCGGCTGTGCCGGCGGTGCGGGCGGGTTGACCTGGGGCCAGCAGCAGGTCTGGTCGGCGATGCGGGAGATCGGCTCGTCACTGCCGATCGGCGGCGTCGTGCCGGTGGTCGACGGGCGCACAGTCGACGACTTCGCGGCTGAGCTGCGGTACCACACGCTTCGCCACCCGTCGATGCGCACTTACCTCCACCCCTCCCCCGACGGCGGCTGGACGCAGGAGACCTTCGGCGCCGGGGAGGCGGTGCTGCACGTCCTCGAGGTGCCCGACGACCCGGCGGCGGCCGCCGCGGGGCTGGCCGACCGCTGGCGGGACGAGCCGTTCGACCACGAGCGCGAATGGTGGCTGCGGATGGGCGTGGTCTGCCGGTCCGGCGACCCGACGCACGTCGTCGCCATCATGTCGCACCTGGCGGCGGACCTCGGCGGGGTACAGGTGATGATGCGGGACCTGGCAACCCGGGCCGAGGGGCCGGTGGTGTCGCCGATCGAGGTGTGGGAGCGCCAGCAGGAGCCGTCCGCCCGGCGCCACACGGCGGCGGCGATGCGGCACTGGGAGACGCACCTGCGGGCCGTCCCCGCGCGCCGCCTGCCGCCACCGGTCGACCGGGGCGGGCCACGGTACCTGCGGCTGGTCCGGCAGTCCCCGGCGCTGTACCACGGCGCCCTCGCCACTGCCGCCCGGCTGGCCGCCGACCCGGCGTGGGTGCTGCTGGCGGCGTTCGCGGCGGCGTGGGACGGCGTCGTCGGCGGCCCGCTCGTGGCCGAGGCGATCATCGGCAACCGGTTCCGGCCCGGGCTGGTCGACGTGGTGTCGCCGCTGACCCAGAACGGCCTGATCGTGCTCGACGCCGCGGGCTGCCCGCCGGAGGAGTTGGTGGTGCGGGCCCGGACGGCGTCGATGAGCGCCTCGAAGCAGGCCTACTACGACCCGGTGGAGCGCCTCCGGCTGCTCGCCTCGCTGCCGGTCGAGCTGGGCGTCTTCTACAACGACCGGCGCACGGGCGCCGTGGTGGCGGACGCGCCGCGCACGCTCACCCGGGAGCCGATGCGTTTCTTCAACGAGAAGCTCATGATCAACCTCGACGACGCCGGCGTCGTCGTCGAGTTCGACACCTGGCACGTCGCCGAGGCCGACGTCCTGCGGATGCTGACCGCGATGGAGGGGTTCGCCGTCAGCACTCGATGACGGTCACGGCGAGCCCGCCGCGCGCCGTCTCCTTGTACTTCGTCGACATGTCCCGCCCGGTCTCGCGCATGGTCCTGATCGCCTTGTCGAGGGTGACCTTGTGTTCCCCGGTACCGTTGCGGGCCAGGCGGGCGGCGTTGATCGCCTTGACGCTCGCGATGGCGTTGCGCTCGATGCAGGGGATCTGCACCAGGCCGCCGACCGGGTCGCAGGTGAGGCCCAGGTTGTGCTCCAGGCCGATCTCGGCCGCGTTCTCCACCTGCTCGGGCGTGCCGCCGAGGACCTCGCACAGGCCGGCCGCGGCCATCGCGCAGGCCGAGCCGACCTCGCCCTGGCAGCCGACCTCGGCGCCGGAGATCGACGCGCCGCCCTTGATGAGGATGCCGACCGCCGCGGCCGTGAGCAGGAACCGCTCGACGCCGTCGGCCGACGCCCCCGGCACGAACCGGGTGTAGTAGTGCAGGACCGCCGGGATGATGCCGGCCGCGCCGTTGGTCGGCGCCGTGACGATCCGGCCGCCGGCCGCGTTCTCCTCGTTGACCGCCAGGGCGAACAGGTTCACCCAGTCCATGACCCGCAGCGGGTCGGGGTTCTCGGCGTCGGCCTTGAGGTCGCGGTACAGCGCGGGCGCCCGGCGCGGCACCCGCAGGCCGCCCGGCAGGACACCCTCCCGGTGGCAGCCGCGCTCGACGCAGGCCTGCATGACGTCCCAGAGCTCGCCCAGCCCGGCGCTGACCTCCGCGTCGGTCCGCCAGGCCCGCTCGTTGGCCCGCATCACCCCGCTGACCGGCAGCCCGGTCTCCCGGCAGGCCCGCAGCAGCTCGGCCCCGGTGCCGAACGGGTGCGGCAGCTCGGTCGCGTCGGGCACGATCCCGGCCGGCCCGGTGACGAACCCGCCGCCCACGGAGAAGTAGGTGCGCTCGGCGACCAGCTCCCCGTCCGGCCCCCAGGCCCGGAAGATCATTCCGTTGGGGTGCTCCGGCAGCGACCGCCGCCGATGCAGCACGAGGTCGCCGTCCTGGTCGAACGGCACGCGCTGCCCGTTCGGCAGCCGCAGCTCCCCGGTGACCCACTCGGCGTCGACGTCGACCGTCGCGGGGTCCTCCCCCTGCAGCCCGAGGATGACGGCCTTGGCCGACCCGTGCCCGTGCCCGGTGGCCCCGAGCGACCCGAAGAGCTCGGCCTTGACCCGCGCGACGGGCCGGTCGAGCTGCCGCGCGAACATGGCCGCGGCGCGCATCGGCCCGACGGTGTGGGACGAGGAGGGCCCGATGCCCACGCTGTACAGATCAAAGACACTCAACGCCATGCGGAGGCTCCTTCGCCGGGCCTCCCCGCTCTGTCATGGGTGCCTGAGAGCTTCACCGCCCCGGGGGCCGGTTTGCACCTTGGGCGCAGGGCGCGGATGCCCTGACTTTCCAGAGTCGCCTGACCACGACGGTACGGTTGCCTGAGAGATTCCCGGGGAGGGGATGTTGCTCCTTCGGCGCCCCGCGGGTGCCGGGATCTCTCCCGCCACGGCTCGAACGGCGCGATATGCGGTTGTCGCAGGCGACGCTAGAACCCCGCCCGTGCACAGTCAAGCTACCCGTTCGCCACGGTTCCTACCCGATCGGCCGACAGGATCTTCCGCGCGACCGGGCATCGCCGCCCACCACGTCCCTCAGGTGGTGCCGTGGGTGCTGCCGGTGCCGTGCAGGGGGCAGTCCGGGTCGTCCGAGCCGGTCGTGCAGGTGCAGCGGCCGTGCAGGGGGCACCGGCGGGCCGTGACGTCGGTGCACGTCGGGAGGTCCGGGCCGCGCGGGCGGGCGTCGCCGAGGAAGACCAGGGCGCCGAGCAGGAAGCCGGCGACCAGGGCCAGCGTGTGGGTCGTCGCCAGGCCGGCGAAGGAGTCGAACATGCGCGGCCGTCCCCTCGATCTCGCGCGTGCCCCCCGATCATCGCGCGGCCACGCAAGAACGTCGGGTGGCTCGCCGACGGCGACTGGATGCAGTACGACAAGGTGAC
>NZ_JBEXCY010000133.1:0-31353 GCF_040605515.1 Dactylosporangium sp. NPDC005572
GAGAAACTCCACGAACTCCTCAGCAGGGACGTTGCAACCACCACTTGAAACCGCCATGACAGCCGGATGTTTCCCTTGATCATGGGGGCGCGCCGCGGTGATCGCGGTCTGGCGGGCCGCTCCTTGATCGATGGAGAGTTTCGGCTGCCATGGCGACCAGATGTCGCCATGGATCATGGGAACCGGCCGTCAGGCCAGGTCGAAGGCCGACGTCAGTGGGGGGACGTCGCGGCACAGCGCCGCGTCCACCGTCAGGAGTGGGCGGTCCTGGGTGTCCAGGACCGTCACCAGCGCCACCACCACCGATCTGGTCCGCGGCAGCGAGAGCAGCCGGCGCTCCGAGTCCGTCGGCAGGCGGGCGCCCAGGCGCTCCAGGGCGCGGTGGGCCAGCGCCTCGCGGGAGCGTTCCAGCTGCTCCAGCAGCGGCACGCCCGGGGCGAGCGCGAACGGGGCCGGCGTGTACCAGGCCAGGACCGCGA
Organism: Dactylosporangium sp. NPDC005572; assembly: GCF_040605515.1. Lineage (NCBI taxonomy): Bacteria > Bacillati > Actinomycetota > Actinomycetes > Micromonosporales > Micromonosporaceae > Dactylosporangium > Dactylosporangium sp. NPDC005572. The sequence continues at coordinate 480 of NZ_JBEXCY010000133.1, forward strand.
ACGGCTCGTCGGCCGCGCCCAGGACGTAGCGGGTCGTCGCCAGCGGGGTGCCCGGGTCGCAGGACAGCGCCGCCGCGATCGGCGACCGGGCCGGGACCGTCCCCGAGCCCAGCGGGCGGCCGTGGCGGTCCGGCTGGAGCAGGACCTGGAGGCGGCGCGGGAGGGACGCCAGGCGGGACGGCGGGCGGCCCAGGACCACCCGGCCGCGGCCGCGGACCGGGTCGACCCAGCCGTGGCGGTCCAGGTGGCGCAGGGCCCGGACCACCGTGTTGCGGGAGGCGGCGAACTCGCGCGTGAGCGCCGCCTCGCTCGGCAAAAGGGTGCCCGGCTCGTAGAGCTCGTGCTCGATCCGCGTCTGCAGCGCGGCGAGGATCTGGGCGTACTTCATGGACGGCACCGCGGGAACCTCCGACGAGGGCAGGCCGCGAGCCGTCCGACACAGCCTATGACGCCGGCCAGCGGACCGGGAAGGCGCCCAATTTCGCTTCATGTTGACGGTCGCCGCGCTCGACGTGGCCGGCCGGCTTGGTGCACCGGACCTCCACGTCGCCGCTGGCGGTGGGTGTGCTCTTCACGGCGGTACAGATCTCCATGGCCGCCGACCCTACCCGAACACCAGTTCGAAAATCTCGTGGATCAAGGATCCCACCAGCGGAAACGCCCCAACTATGCCCGAGGATCCGAAACCAGGCGGGCGGCGCGCTCGCGCAGGTACCGCTGCTGCGGCAGGCTCCCCGCCAGGCCCGCCGCGTGGAGGTAGGCCTCACGCGCGGCCGCGCCGTCGCCGGACATCTCCAGCAGGTGGCCGCGCACCGCGTGGAAGCGGTGGTCGCCCGACAGCTCCGACACGTCGGACAACAGCGCCAGCCCGGCCGACGGCCCCGACGCCATCGCCACCGCGACCGCGTGGTTGAGCGCGGTCATCGGGTTCGGCGCCAGCCGCAGCAGCAGCGAGTACAGCGCCACGATCTGCGGCCAGTCCGTCGCGGCCGCCGAGGGCGCCTCGTCGTGCAGCGCCGCGATGGCCGCCTGCAGCTGGAACGGCCCGGTCGCGCCGCGCGGCAGCGCCGCCGTGACGAGCGCGATCCCCTCCTCGATGAAGGCGGCGTTCCACAGCGACCGGTCCTGCTCGGCCATCGGGACCAGTGCGCCGTCCGCGGCCGCCCGGGCCGGCCGGCGGGCGTCCGTCAGCAGCATCAGCGCCAGCAGCCCCGCCACCTCGCTGTCGTCGGGCAGCAGCCGGTGGACCATCCGGGTCAGCCGGATCGCCTCGGTCGACAGGTCGGCGCGGTGTAGCGACGGCCCCGACGTCGTCGCGTAGCCCTCGTTGAAGATCAGGTACAGCACGTGCAGTACCGCGGCCAGCCGATCCTGCCGCGAAGCCGGAGGCGGCAGGCCGAACGGCTGCCCGCTGGCCCGGATGCGCTGCTTGGCGCGGGTGATCCGGCGGGTCATCGTCTCCTCGGAGACCAGGAACGCGCGGGCCACCTCCCGCGTGGTCAGGCCGCCGACCGCGCGCAGCGTCAGCGCGACCTGCGCGTCGGCCCGCAGCGCCGGGTGGCAGCACAGGAACAGCAGGATCAGGGAGTCATCGGTACCGGAGACGGCCGGCACGTCGAACGACCAGCGCCACGCCGTCTCCTCGCGCCGCCGCCGGGCCTGGTCGGCGCGCAGCAGGTCGGTGAGGCGCCGCGACGCCACCGTCACCAGCCAGCCGAGCGGCGCGTCCGGCACGCCGCCGGACGGCCACTGCGTGGCGGCGGCGAGCAGCGCCTCCTGCACCGCGTCCTCCGCGGTGTCGAAGTGCCCGTACCGGCGCACGACCGCGCCCAGGACCTGCGGCGCCAGCCGGCGCAGCAGGTCCTCGACCGCAGTGTCCACTAGAAGCCCAGGTCGGCCGACGACTCCACGATCGGGCGCACGTCGGCGTACGCGGTGGCGGCGGCCCCGGCCGGCGCCGGGCACTCGCCGAGCCGCATCGCGAGCTGGGTTGCGCGGTCGAAGCTCTCACACTCGACGATCCAGTAGCCGGCGAGGACCTCCTGGGTCTCCGCGTACGGCCCGTCGGTGACCAGTCCCGGCGTGCCGCCGACCCGGCGGGTGTGCACCGGCGCGTCCAGGGCCCGGGTCTCGACCAGCTCGCCGGCCTCCTCCAGGTCCTGGTTGAACTTCGTCATGAACGCGTGCATGGCGGCGAAGTCCTCGCCGGTCCACTCGGTGTCGACGGCCTTGCCGGCCATCGCGTCGTAGTCGCGCTGCGAGGCGTAGGTGAGGATCATGTACTTCACGGTGGGCTCCCCTCTGAGCGATTCTCGTCAGGGACGTCGGAGCCGGCCACCGGATCCGGACACAGGAACGGCAGGACTTCCGCGGAGAACTCCGCCGGCGCCAGGCTGTGGATGCGGTGCCCCACCGGAATGGTCACCAGCCGGCAGTCCGGGAGAGCCGCGGCGACCTCCGCGAGCCGGGCCGGCGAGATGTGGCTCTGCGGCCCGCCGGACAGCAGCAGCGTCGGCGCGGTGATCCGCCCCAGGCCCGCCCACCACTCCGGCTGCGGCCGGCGCAGCTGGGTGACCGCCGCGCGCAGCGCCCGCGGGTCGAACGCGCGGCCGCGCAACGCGAGGCCGGACAGTGCCAGCCGGAGCCGGGAGAAGCTGCCCGGCGGCGCCGGCGGGTCCTCCAGGACGAGCCGCGTCACGCGGGCGGGCTGCCGCTGGGCGACGAGTGCCGCGGTGTAGCCGCCGAGCGAGTGGCCGACGAGGGCGACCTCGTCGAGGCCGAGGTGGTCGAGCAGCTCGATGACGTCGTCGGCGTGCCCGGACAGCGGATAGTCCGCGGCCTGCGGGCTGTCGCCGTGCCCGCGCAGGTCCGGGACGATGATCCGGCAGTACCGCAGCGAGCCCGTGAACCCGGACCAGGTGGCCCGGCCGCTCCCGCCGCCGTGCAGAAGGACCACGGCCGGCCCGCTGCCGTGGTCGTCGTAGGCCAACTTCATGTGCCGAGCTGGTCGGCGACGTCGTGCAGCACGCTCACCAGCTGGTGCATCGGGATCTGCCGGCGGTCGGAGTCGGCGACGTCCTTGCCCTGTTTCGTGTAGAGCGGCGGGAGCACGTGCAGCCCGTTGTCGAGCGGGCAGGCGGCGATCTCGTCCTCCCAGCCCGGCCAGCGCCAGGTGGTGTAGAACTGGTCGACCGCGCCGCCGAGCATGGCGTAGAGCCAGTCGGTGTAGCCGAGGCCGAGATCTTCCCAGCGCAGCGTGTCGGGCGCGAAGTAGTGGATCGTCGGTTGCGCGGCGTCACCCTGGCGCCAGACGAACTCGCCGCCCATGACGTCCTGCGCGACGACCAGGCCGGCGAGGTCGAAGGTCTCGTTGACGGCGTGGATGTCGGCGAGGCCGCGCTCGGGCGCGCCGGAGGCGAGGATGCGCAGCCAGCCCTGGTCGATGACCAGGCCGCCGCTGAAATACACGAGCGCGCCCAGCCACGAGTTGGTCGTCACCTGGAGGCGGTGCAGGCAGGCGGCGCCGCGGTCGGGCTCGGTGGGCAGGACCTCGACAGCACACGGCGAGCCGCTCACGGCAGCCTCGATCTCGGCCCAGGCGGACCGGTCGTCGGAGATCAGCTCCGCCAGGGATCGCACCCCGACAACAATACGGCGCCCGACACGAACGGCGGAAAACAGCGCTGAATGATTGTCACTCAGGTTTTCTGACTGTCCTCACGCGGATACCGAAAGTCACGATGCCGGACATGACTCGTCGCTGGTTGATCACCGGATGCTCCACCGGTCTGGGCCGCGCGCTCGCCGAGGCGGTCGCCGCGTCCGGGCAGCAGGTGCTGGCCACGGCCCGGCGCCCGGAGACCCTGGAGGAGCTCCGGGAGAGGTACCCGCGCACGCTCGCCACCTGCGCGCTCGACGTCCGCGACGCGGACGACTGTCACAACGCGGTGCACGCCGCCCTCGCCCGGTACGGCGGGATCGACGTGCTGGTCAACAACGCCGGCGTCGGGCACTTCGGCGCCGTCGAGGAGGTCACCGACGCCGAGCTGCTGGCCCAGCTGGAGGTCAACCTCGTCGCGCCCTGGCGGCTCACCCGCATGGTGCTGCCGCTCATGCGCGCGCAGGGCCACGGCGACGTCGTGATGGTGTCCTCCACGGCCGGGCGGCTCGCCTACCCCGGGCTGGGCGCCCACGCGGCCGCCAAGTACGCGCTGGAGGGCATGGTCGACACGCTCGCGCTGGAGCTGGCCGGCACCGGCGTGCACGTCATGGCGGTCGAGCCGGGCTGCTTCGCCACCGGGTGGGGCACGTCGGTGACCGAGTCGGCGGCGCACGTCAGCGCGTACGAGCGGGTGACCGGGCCGACGCTCGCCGGCACCCGGGAAATGCAGCAGCTGCCGCCGGAGCTGTTCGCCGCCGAGGTGCTGCACCTGATCGCCGGCGACGACCGCCCGATCCGCCGCCCGATCGGCGAGGACGCCTGGACCACCCTGCTCGACGCCGCCCAGCGCGAGCACACCGCGCTGCTCAACGCCCGCCCGGTGCCCGCCGCCGTCTGAGGCCGGTCAGGCCGCCTGGACGATCAGGGCCTCGCGCAGGGCCGTCAGGTCGGCGTCGCGCAGGCCCTGCTCGCGGGCCCAGCCCTCCATGCCGCCCCAGCGCTCGCGCACCAGGTCGAGCAGGCGGGCCATCAGCGCCGCCTCCGGCTCCCAGACCGGCACCGACGGGGGCCGGGGTGGCAGGCCGAGCCGGTCGAAGACGACCCGCACCCGCTCGTGGATGGTCGGCATGGCGGCCGCCGTCGCCGCGTAGTCGGCCGCGATCACCTCCTCGGGCACCCCGAGCAGGCCCAGCACGACCGCGGCGAGCACGCCCGTGCGGTCGCAGCCGGCCTCGCAGTGGAACACCGCCGGCAGGGCGTGCTTGCCGGCGAGCACCCGCACGGTGCCGGCGAGCACGTCGCCCTTCTCGTCCAGCATCGCCAGGTAGTGCCCGACCAGGTCCTCGGCCCCGCTCACGTCGGCGATCGGGGCCGGGTAGTAGCCGACCCGCAGGCGCGCGAACGGGCCGCGGCCGAGGTACGCCACCTCGTGCTCGCCGCGCAGGTCGATCACCGTCGCCACGCCCAGGTCGTCGACCAGGCGGCGCGCGTCGGCGCGGGTGGCGTACGCGAGGGAGTCACTGCGGAAGAGCACGCCGGGGCGCACCGCGCCGCCGTCCGCCGGGAGGCCGCCGAGATCGCGGAAGTTGACGAGGCCCTCCAGGCCACCGTCGAAGCGGCGCCGCCGACGGAGCCACCTCACCAGATCATGCCCTTCAGCCAGCCGTAGAAGCGCATGAACCAGCCGACCTCACGCAGGTACGCGATGCCGGCCAGGGCCAGGAACAGGCCGGTCAGCGCGTGGGCGCCCTTGGCGGTGCGCCGGACGCGGCCCAGGCGCTGCTCGAGGACCAGCCGGCCGAGCAGGCGGGCGAGCGCGAACACGCCCACGGCGACCGCGAGCACCACCAGGAACGCGATGAACGGGCCGGTCAGGCTGCCGTCGGAGTCGAGCGCCCAGAGGCCCCAGCAGATGAACGCGATGAACGCGCCCGTGCCGGTCAGCTCCCACCCGATCTTCAGCGTGCGGGCGCGCTCGCCGGGCTCCGGGCGGTACCGCGGACGGTCCTCCACCGGATCGGCCGGCATCATCCCGGTCGGGTCGGGCGCCGGGCGCGCGACGACCTTGGCCCGCCCCCGCATCTGCGGCACGCCGTCGGCGTTGACCGCCACCCCGCTGGGCGACACGGGCACGCCGGAGACCGGCGGGGCCGATACCGGCGGCGCCATCGCGGTCGGCGCGGCCCGCGGCGGCAGCGGCGGCACCTGCTGGTGGAACGCGGTCACCCCCGAGGTGGCGGCGCGCAGCGCGACGAGCTCCCGCTCCAGGCGCTCGATGCGCTGGTACGCGTCGGTCTCCGTGCCGGTCACCGACGGGCGGGCCCGGCCGACCGCCCGGCCTTCGGTGCCCGTGTGCTCCGGCTCGCGCCAGTCGCACCCGACGTCGGGCAGGCCGGCCCGGCGGACCAGCTCGGCCAGCCCGGTCAGCCAGCCGGCCAGCTCGCGGGTCTCCGGCCGGTCGGCGGGCCGGTCGGCGAGCGGCGCGTGCAGGTGGTCGCGCAGCCCCGGCACCTGCTCCAGCAGCGGGTGGCGGCGCAGCACGTTCCACGGCGGCGGCGAGGCCTCCTGGTAGCGCTGGCCGTGCTGGTCGCTGCGGCCGTCGACGCGCGGGTAGGCGCCGGTGACCAGGAAGTACGCCACGGCGCCGAAGCCGTGCACGTCGTACGCCGGCCCGACGTACTTCACTCCGCCGAACGCCTCCGGGCCGCCCGACTCCGGGGTGTAGGCGATCTGGGTGATCTCCTCCTCGCGGTAGTACCGGGCGCCGGTGAAGTCGATGAGCCGCACCTCGCCGGTCGCCAGGACCATGACGTTCGACGGCTTCACGTCCATGTGCAGGACCGGGGTGGCGCCGGTCTCCTGCGGGTGGTGCAGGTGCTGCAGGATCGTGGTCAGCGTCTTCAGCGCGGAGACGGCGTTGAGCCGCCGGGCGCCCGGCGCCGACCCGGACCGCTGGGCCACGTACTCCCGCAGGTTGATCCCGTGGAGGTAGTCGTACACCTGGTAGGGCACCGCGTCACCCGGCGCCGGGCGCTCGCCCGGCCGGTGCGGCGGCGGCCCGTAGAAGCCGTCGGCGCGCCGGCAGATGCCGGGGACGCCGCGGTTGTTCAGGTCCATGAGCGCCGCGTCACCCTTGTCCCAGGAGCGCAGCTCGTCGGCGATCGGGCGCTGCGGGTCGACCCGGAACACCTTCACCGTCATCGGCGCCGACGTCACCCCGCCGCAGACCCGCACGGCACGGTACACGTCGGCCTGCCCGCCCGAGCCCAGGTGGGCGACCAGGCGGTACCGCTGGAACGTCTCCGCCAAAGGGCTCGCCGGACCACACACGAGGTCCAGCAACGCACCCTGCGTCATGACGCCACTCCCCCCAGCAACAAATGTGTCCCCCAGACATTTCGAGAGTAACGAGCGCGCAAATCGGTCGCGCTCAGTGGAGGTCACGAGGTAGACACAACCGGATGAGCGACTATGCCCTGCGCACCGCCACCGCCGAGGACGTCGACGCCTTCAGCCGCGTGATCCGCGACGCGTTCGCCGTGCCCGGCGCCCCCGACCCGAGCGATTCGATCCGCACGGTGATCGAGCTTCCGCGGTACCTCGTGATCGAACACTCCGGGCAGGTGGTGGCCTCGGCGGGCGCGTTCACCCGCGACCTCGCCGTGCCGGGTGGCGTACTGCCGGCGGCGCACGTGACCGCCGTCTCGGTCGCCGCGACGCACACCCGCAAGGGCCTGCTGCGCCGGATGATGACCCACCAGCTGGGCGACGTGCCGGAGGCGGTCGCCGTGCTCTGGGCCAGCGAGGGCCGCATCTACCAGCGCTTCGGCTACGGCCTCGCGGCGCAGAACGTGACGTACCGCATCGACCGCCGGGAGGTGTCGCTGCGGGTCCCGGCCGCCGCCGGGACGCTCCGGCAGGCCGCGCCCGCCGACGTGGTCAAGGAGCTCGCCGAGGTGTACGACCGGGTGCTGCCCGGCCGGCCCGGCTGGTCGAGCCGCAACGCCACCTGGTGGGCGCACCTGACCAAGGACCCGGAGCAGCAGCGGGACGGCTACACGGCGAAGCGCGCGGTGCTCTTCGAGAACCCGGCCGGCGGCGTGGACGGCTACGCGCGGTACAAGGTCCGCAACGACTGGACCGACATCGGGCCGGAGCACGAGATCAACGTCCTCGAGGTGGTGGCCGCGACCCCGGCCGCCTACGCCGAGCTGTGGCGCTTCCTGCTGCGCATCGACCTCAGCCGCCGGGTCGTGCTGGGCCTGGGCAGCGTCGAGGAGCCGCTCTTCCACCTGGTCGACGAGCCGCGCCAGCTCGGCGGCAAGGTCGGCGACGGGCTGTGGGTGCGGATCGTGGACCTGCCGCGGGCGCTCACCTCGCGCAAGTACGCCGCGCCGGTCGACGTGGTCCTGGAAGTCACCGACGCATTGCTGCCGCAGAACGCGGGCACCTGGCGGCTGCGGGTCGGCGCGGGCGGCGCGCTCGTCACGTGCGCCCGGGTCGACGCGGCCCCCGACGTCACGCTCGACGTGGCCGACCTCGGCGCCGCGTACCTCGGCGGCACCCGCCTCGGCACGCTCGCCCTCAACGGCCGCGTCACCGAGCACCGCCCAGGTGCGGCGGCCGCGCTGAGCACGGCGTTCGGGTGGTCCGTCGCGCCGGTGTCGATCGAGATCTTCTGATCGGTCCGCGGGGCCGGGTGAGGCGGTAGGGTGGGGCGATGGGTGGGATCCAACGCCGGCGGCGGCGCATGCGCCAACATCAGCCGGTGACCCCTGACCCCGCTCCACCCACGGACCCGGCGCCCGTCGCCGTCCCGGAGGTCGAAGTCCCGGAGGCCGAGGTCTCGGAGCCCGTCGCGGCCGCCGAGCCGGTCGAGACCGTCGCGCCCACGAGCGGGGCGCCGGTCACCGCGAAGCCGCACCCGCCGATCCCCCGGCCGCCGCTGCACCCACCGGCCCCGGGCCCGGCGCTCGCCGTCGTCGCGGAGAGCGCCGAGCCGCCGCGGCCGTCACCGCATCACCTGGCCGAGCTGTCCGGGGCGTTCGCGATGACCGCGAGCGTCCACGACCCGGAGCAGCCCGGGCAGTCCGGGCAGCCCGGGCAGCCAGGGCAACCCGGACCCGGACCCGCCGAGGCCGAGCAGCCGGCCGACCACGACCATGATCATCATCACCACGACGCGCACCACCACCATCACCACCACGACGAGGTGGTGTCCGAGCGGGGCCTGCGCGGCCTGGTCGGCGGCGGCGCGTCGCAGGTGAGCGTCTCGGCCGCCATGCGGGCACGGGACGCGGCCCGGCCGACCGAGGAGGATCTCGCCGCGGCCGACCGCGACCTCCAGATCATCCGGCGCGGCTGGGTGCCCCGCGAGGAGCTGACCCGCCCGGGCCGCCGCTCCCCGACCAGCTGAGGGTCAGTCCTCCGGGAGCGGGGGCAGCTCGCGGGTCGTGTCGTACTCCAGGACCTGCGCGATGCGGCGGGCGTGCCGCTCGTTGCCGGAGAAGGACGTCGTGAGGAACGCGGTCACGAGGGTGGTCGCCTCGTCGAGCGTGTGCTGGCGGGCGCCGACGGCCACCACGTTGGCGTCGTTGTGCTCGCGGGCGAGCTGGGCCGTCTCCTGGTTCCAGGCCAGGGCGGCGCGGACGCCGGGGACCTTGTTCGCGGCGATCTGCTCGCCGTTGCCCGAGCCGCCGATCACCACGCCCAGGCTGCCCCGGTCCCCGACGACGCGGGCGGCGGTGTGGAAGCAGTAGGCCGGGTAGTCGTCGTCGGGGTCGAACTTCGCCGGGCCGACGTCGACGACCTCGTAGCCCTGCAGCCCGAGGGCGGAGACCAGGTGGACTTTCAGCTCGTATCCGGCGTGGTCCGAACCAAGGTAGACGCGCATACCCGGAAGTCTGTCAGAACCGGATCAGGCCAAGGCACGAACCCGTCACCAGCACCGCGCCCAGCAGGCACAGGCCGCCGACCCAGGCCGCGGTGGCTCCCGTGGACAGGTTCCAGATCCGCCGGCGGTCCCATACCAGGGCCGCCGCGGCGAAGGCGCCGACGCCACAGGCGGCCACCATGGCCGCGATGAAGATCTGCATGTGCCACCCCAGGCCGCTAGAACGAGCGGCCTAGTGTTTATCACGATCGGGTGATTGCGGCGAAATCTAGTCCAGCTCGGCGACGACGAGTCCGGCCCGCGCCTTGGGCGTGAACCAGGTGCTCTTGCGCGGCATCTTCTGCCGGGCCAGGTTCACCGCGACGAAGTCGTCGACGGTCACCGGCGCGATGAGCACGGCCAACTCGGCCCGGCCCGCGTCGACCTCGCCGCGCAGCCACGCGGCCGGGTAGTCGCCCCCGACGTAGGTGATCCGCTTGTCGCCGGGCTCCAGCCCGAGCGTCTCGGCGAACAGCCGGCGCTCGACGAGCGCGTGGTCGAGGTTCTCCACGACGCCGGCCTCGGCCACCTTCGGCAGGGTCACCGACCAGGCGCCCTCGCGGGTGTGGAGGTGCACGCGGCCACCCGCGGCCGGGACGTCGGCCGGGACGGTCAGCGGCTCCCGGTCGAGGCCGTCGAGCGCCTCCGGCAGCTCGGAGACGAGCCGGTTGTACGGCTGGATCGCCACCGACTCCGGCGTGGTCACGACGGCCAGGAAGCGCGGGTAGCCGGCGGTCTGCGCGGCGAGGCTGCGGTGGTTGCCGTCGGCGACGACGAGCTCCCCGCCGCCGGCGAGCGTGAGCAGCCGGTCGCGCGTGGTGCCGGCGCCGACGGCCCAGATCTCGTGCGTGCGGCCGGCCGGGTCGGTGTCGGCCACGGCCGGCGCGCCGGCGTCGGCGACCGCCTGGGCGAGCGCGGCGTGCAGCGCCTCGCCGTGCGCGGTCTGCAGCAGCAGGACCGGCGACAGCAGGTGCTTCGTCGCCTCGGCCAGCGCGACCCGCTCGCGGACCTTCTCGATGAAGACGTCCTCGTTGCGGATGACGGCGCCGGGCTCGTCGGCGCTGGTCGAGATCTGGTCGGTCGCGACCATGCACCACAGGCCGTAGGCGCGGGCCCCGTCGGGCGCGGTGATGCGATACAGCACCACCACGTCGGCGGCGGGGGCGTAGTGGCCGTCGTCCTTGGCGGCCCGCAGGCGGGCGACCGCGTCCGGCAGGCAGTCGCGGAAGGGCTTCCCGACGCTCTCCGGCGCCCGGTGCGGCATCTCCACCGCCAGCGCGCTGGACGGGTTGGCGGCGATGATGTCGGTGATCTCGGCGTCGTCGGCGAACTCGTCGTAGTTCTGCGCGCCGGTGCCTCCGGTGGACAGCCAGGCTCGGGCGATCGGGTACGCAACCGTCATGTACGAAACGCTATAGCTCAGCCGATGCGGGCGGCGGCACGGGGCACCGCCCGTCCCGCAGTGCGGCGCCGGGCGCTGCGCGACGCGGCCATCGGCCCGGCGGGCACCGCCGGCGAGAGGAACCGCGGGGTGTGCACGAGCGCGGGGGCCGGGGCGGGATCCGCGTCGAGCGGCGCGGACGCCGACCGGGCCGAGGCGCTCACCACGACCGGCGGCGCCAGCAGCGCGATGACCTCGTCCGGCAGGTCGGGCAGCTCCTCTTTCCAGGCCCGCTCCTGGACCGTCCACAGCGTCGTGGAACTGTCGGTGGTCATCTCCGTCGTCCTCCCCATGTGCGGCAAGTTGTCGTTGCATCCAGCGCAACGACTTCCGCGCGCTCCGGCGTCGCACCCTGTGTGCGAATCCAGATTCCAGGGAACGGCACCCGCGACCCCGCGTGACGGTTCTGTCGCCGTTCAGGCACGAACTGGGGGGACGACGGTCAGCATCTTGACGATGCGCAGCGCCATCTTGCCCGGCTGCCCCTTGCGCAGCTCCACCATGTCGGCGAGCGCGTGGATGATCCGCAGGCCGCGGCCGGACTCCGCGTCGGGCGGCGCGTCGAGCGGGGTGACGGAGTCGAGGCCGGCGCCGTCGTCGACGACGTCGATGATGCACCGGTCCTCCTGGATGGTGACGGTCACCTCGTAGTCGGCGCCGGAGTCCGGGTGCTGCACGGCGTTGGCGCACGCCTCCCCGACGGCCAGGCCGATGTCGTCGCGGCACTCCTTGGTGACGGCGAAGACCGCGAGGGCGGCGTCGAGGACGCGGCGGGTGAGCGGGACGGTCGAGCGGTCCCGGGGCAGTGAGAGCGAAAGCCGGACCTCCATGCCCACGGTGGTGCTCCCTTCGCGTCTGCGGTCGGCCGCACGTCATGTGAATGCCCCGGAAGCTCACCGTGGAAACGGCCACGGACCGCTACGTCATATAGCGAAGTACGCATAAGATGGGGTCCATGGGGCACGACCACGACCACCACGGACCGCGGGAGGACGCCGACCGCCGGTGGCTGTCGCTCGCCCTCGCGCTGATCGTCGGCTTCATGGCGGTCGAGGTCGTCGTCGGCCTGCTGGTCGGCTCCCTCGCCCTGCTGTCCGACGCCGCGCACATGCTCTCCGACGCGGCGGCGATCGCGCTGGCCCTCTTCGCCACCCGGCTCGCGGCCCGGCCGCCGTCGGGCGGCTACACGTTCGGGCTGAAGCGCGCGGAGATCCTCTCCGCCCAGGCGAACGGGCTGACCCTGCTGCTGCTGTCGGTCTGGATCATCTACGAGGCGGTCAACCGGCTGGTGAGCCCGCCGCCGGTGGGCGGCGGCGCGGTCCTCGCGACCGCGCTCGTGGGCGTCGCGGTCAACCTGGTCGCGGTGTGGGCGATGGGCAAGGCCAACCGGGCCAGCCTCAACATCGAGGGCGCCTTCCAGCACGTGCTGACCGACCTGTTCGCGTTCGTCGCGGCCGCGGTCGCCGGCCTGGTGGTGCTGTTGACCGGGTTCGACCGCGCCGACGCGATCGCGTCACTGGTGGTGGCGGCGCTGATGATCCGCTCGGGCGTCCAGCTGGTGCGCGACTCGGGCCGCATCTTCATGGAGGCGGCGCCGAGCGGCATGGACCCGGCGACGCTCGGCCGGGAGCTGTCCGGCGTGCCGGGCGTGGTCGAGCTGCACGACCTGCACGTGTGGCAGGTGACGTCGGGCTATCCGGCGCTCTCCGCGCACGTGCTCGTCGACCGGGAGGGCGACTGCCACGCGGTGCGGGCCGCGATCGAGACGCGGCTGCGGGAGCGCTGGGAGATCGGCCACACGACGCTGCAGGTCGACCACTGCGAGGACGACCCGCATTGCGTCGACTCACACGGTGCTGCGTACCGCGCTGCCGGCTGAGGCGGCCTGGACCCGCCGGGTGACGACGCGCTCGGCGACGAACGACAGGAACGGCACGGTGCCGGCGAGCAGGATCAGCACCGTGAAGCCGATCGTCCACTTCGCCCGCCGGGCGAGGTCGGCCGCGAGCACCAGGTAGACCATGTAGAGGAAGCCGTGCGCCGGCCCGACGAGCGCGACGATCGTCTCGTCGTCGGCGGTGTACTTCAGCACCGTGCCGACGGTCAGCACGATCAGCAGCACGCCGACGATCCAGGCGATGACCCGGTAGCGGGTGAGGGCGGGGTTCAGTGGTGTGGCGGACATCGGCCTCATCCGGGAAAGTCGCTGGGACGGCGGTCAGGGTCGGCGGCGAGCCAGGCCAGCATGCGGTTGTAGGCCGCGAGCTCGGGGTCCTCGTCGTCGCCGCGGTGAACGGGCACCTGCTGGTGCTGCAGGGGCCGCAGCGGCGGAGGTGCCGGGCGCGGGGCCCGCACCCCGCGGGCGTCGCGCACGGCGCGCGCCCACAGGAAGACGACGAAGACCGCGAACAGCGGCCACTGGACGGTGTAGGCCCAGCTGAGCATGTTGCCGGCGGCGGCCCGCTCGTACTGCCAGCGACCGGCCACCAGGCACACGGCAACCCCGGCGAGCGTCAGGACATGCCCGAGCACCCACCGAGGTGTGAAGAACCGCCGCACAGGTAGGCAGCCTACCCCTTCGCCCTCAGTCGAACGCCGGGCCCACGTCCCGCGTGCGCTTGATCTCGTAGAAGCCGGGCGTGCCGGCCACCAGCAGCGTGCCGTCCCAGAGCCGGCCGGCGGCCTCACCCTTGGGCCGCGGGGTGACCACCGGGCCGAAAAACGCGATGAGCTTGCCGTCGGGACCCGGGACGTGGATGACCGGCGTGCCGACGTCCATGCCGACCGGGTCCATGCCGGCGAAGTGGCTGGCCCGCAGCTCGGCGTCGTACTCGGTGGACTCCGCGTACTCCGCCAGGTCGGCCGGCAGCCCGGCCTCGGCCAGCGCGGTCCGGTAGAGCTCGTCGCCCAGTTCCTGCTTCTCGTGGTGGATCCGGGTGCCGAGGGCGGTGTACAGCGGGCGGAGCACCTCATTGCCGAACTTCTGCTCGGCGGCGATCGCCAGCCGTACCGGCGCCCAACCCTTTGCCAGACCCTCCTTGTATCGCTCCGGGAGGTCGTCGCGGCCCTCGTTGAGGATCGACAGGCTCATGACGTGGAACCGGACGTCGACCGGGCGGACCTGCTCCACCTCGAGCAGCCAGCGGGACGTGATCCAGGCCCATGGGCAGCGCGGGTCGAACCACATGTCGGCGATGACGCGGTCTTCGGCCATGGCGGCGACCACCTCTCTACTGAAAGCGTCGAGAATCCGCTTCGATCCTTACTCCGAGGCGCTCCGGCGGGCTACCCGGGCCGGGAGTGACCTGAGCCACTCCTCCAGTGTCGCCCGCCGACATGGAACACTCGGGGTGACGCCGTCGACGGGGACGGCCACAGCGAACGACGGGAGACGACACGTGGCCGGTGTACGCAACCTACGCCAGGTTGAGGCGGTCGAGCGGGCGCGCCTGCTCGACATCGCGGCGTACGACATCAGCCTCGACCTGACGGATGGCGCCGGCCATCCCGGGGAAGGCACGTTCCGGTCGATCACCGAGGTGCGGTTCACCTGCCACGAGCCGGGTGCGGGCACCTTCATCGAGATCGCCGCAGCGAACCTGCGCAGCGCCACCCTCAACGGCGCGGAGCTGGACGTCTCGGGCTGGTCCAACGAGGACGGCCTGCCGCTGCCCGGGCTGGCCGCGGACAACGTGCTCGTCGTCGACGCCGACTGTGCGTACTCGACGACCGGCCAGGGCCTGCACCGCAGCGTCGACCCGGTGGACAAGGAGGTGTACCTCTACAGCCAGTTCGAGACGGCCGACGCCCAGCGCGTGTTCGCGTGCTTCGACCAGCCCGACCTCAAGGCCGAGTTCACCTTCCGCGTCACCGCGCCCGCGCACTGGAAGGTCATCTCCAACATGCCGCTGGCCACGCAGGAGGGCCTGACCCGCAACTTCGTCCCGACGCCGCGGATGAGCACCTACATCACCGCCGTCTGCGCCGGGCCCTACCACGAGGTCCGCGACACGCACGACGGCATCGACCTCGGTGTCTTCTGCCGGCAGTCGATGCGGCAGTACCTCGACGCCGACGAGATCAACCTGATCACCAAGCAGGGGTTCGACTTCTTCCACGAGGAGTTCGGCATCCGCTACCCGCTGCCGAAGTACGACCAGGTCTACTCGCCGGAGTTCAACGCCGGCGCGATGGAGAACTTCGGCTGCGTCGTGCACGCCGAGCAGCACTACATCTTCCGCTCGCCGGTCACCGACTACGAGTACGAGCAGCGGGCCAACACGATCCTGCACGAGCTCGCCCACATGTGGTTCGGCGACCTGGTGACCATGCGCTGGTGGGACGACCTGTGGCTGAACGAGTCGTTCGCCGAGTGGGCCAGCCACTGGTGCAACACCCACGCGACCCGGTTCGAGGACGCGTGGACGACGTTCCTGTCCGTGCGCAAGAACTGGGGCTACCGGCAGGACCAGCTGTCCTCGACGCACCCGGTGTACTGCGAGATGCCCGACGTCGAGGCGGTCGAGGTCAACTTCGACGGCATCACCTACGCCAAGGGCGCGAGCGTCATCAAGCAGCTGGTCGCCTACGTCGGCATCGACCCCTTCCGCACCGGCCTGCGCGCCTACTTCCAGCAGCACCAGTGGGGCAATGCCACCTTCGACGACCTGCTCTCCGCGCTGGAGACGGCCAGCGGCAAGGAGCTGCGCAAGTTCGCCGCCCAGTGGCTGGAGACGGCGCAGGTCAACACGCTGCGCCCGGAGCTGGCCATCGCCGCCGACGGCACCTATGAGCGGGTGCTGGTCCGGCAGGAGGCCCCGCCCGCGTACCCGACGCTGCGCACCCACCGCATCGGCATCGGCCTCTACGACCTGGTCGGCGGCGCGCTGATCCGCCGCGAGCTGGTCGAGGCCGACGTCGACGGCGAGGAGACGGAGATCACCGCCCTGGCCGGCCGCCGGGCCGCCGACGTGCTCCTGCTCAACGACGACGACCTGACCTACGCGAAGCTCCGCCTCGACCCCCGCTCCACGGCGACGGTCGTCGAGCACATCGACGGGCTGGACAACTCGCTCGCCCGCGCGCTGGTCTGGTCGGCGACGTGGGACATGGTCCGCGACGCCGAGCTCGCCGCCCGCGACTACGTGCGGCTCGTCGCCACCGGCCTGCCGGCCGAGAAGGACATCAACCTGGTCACCGCCACCATCCGCCAGGCCCAGTCGGCGCTCGTGTTCTACGCCGACCCGGCCTGGGCCCCGGAGGGCTGGGCGCAGATCGCCGCGACCGCGCGCACCGCGCTCGCGTCGGCCGAGCCCGGCAGCGGCTTCCAGCTGGCGTGGGCCCGCTCGTTCGCCGCGGCCGCCCGCAGCGAGTCGGACCTCGCCGTGTTGTCCGGCTGGCTGCGCGGCGAGGACGTCCCCGCCGGCCTGACGATCCAGGCCGACCTGCGCTGGGGCATCCTGCACGCCCTGATCGCCAACGGCGCCGCCGACCCGGCCGAGATCGAGGCCGAGCTCGACCGCGACCGCACCGCGAGCGGCGAGCGCCAGGCCGCCCTGGCCCGCGCCCTGGTCCCGACCCCCGAGTCGAAGGCCGAGACGTGGCGCCGCCTGGTCGAGGACCACAACCTGCCGAACTGGCTGCAGCGCTCGCTGCTGCAGGGGTTCCAGCACTCGGCCCAGACGGCCCTCACCGCGCCGTACGTGGCCGCGTACTTCGACTCCCTCACGACCGTGTGGGAGCACCGCGACAGCGAACCGGCGGCGGAGTTCGTCGAGCTGGGCTACCCGGCGTTCCAGGTGAGCGAGGACACGGTGGCCCGCACGGAGGCCTGGCTGGCCGAGCCCGGCCACCCGGCCCCGCTGCGCCGCCTGGTCGGCGAGGGCCGCGACGGCATCGTGCGCGCCCTGAAGGCCCGCGCGCGGGACGCCGAGGCGTCCTGACGGCCCCTGACGGCCCCTGACGGCCGAGACACTGCGGGCCCCGTGCCGACCGTGAGGTCGGCGCGGGGCCCGTTGCGCTTGGTGGGTCAGGCGCGGCCGGCGTGGTCCGCCAGCTGGGCCAGGCCCGCGACGAGACCGCCGGCCAGGTCGCCACCGCCGAACGCGGCGGCCATGGACAGCGCGGCCAGCTTCGCCGCGCGGTCGGGCAGCCGGCGGCGGGCCTCGCCGCCGGTGACGATCTCCAGCAGGCGCTGGTTGGGCGAGACCGCGACGAGGACCGAGTGCGGCGGGTCGGCCAGCTGGCCGTGCAGCTTCTCGGCGCTCGCCCGCGCGGACTCGTCGAGGTCGCCGACGTAGATGCTGAAGGTCAGGCCGGTGGACGAGTCGGCCAGCCGGAGCGCCTCGTCCAGGCGGAGCAGCTGGCGCGTCGTGAACGGCCCGTTCAGGACATCGGGCTGGGCACTACCAGCGGTCACTTGCGCCTCCCATGACGTGCGGCTGCGCCTTGTCGCCGGACCACTCGGTGGCGGCGTCGCTGCCGCCCGTGGTCAGCTCGGGCCGCCGGGTGCCGACCAGCTCGCGGGCAGCCGGCGCCTTGGTCAGCTGCTCGGGCGCGGAGAGGAACCAGACGGGTGTGAAGTCGAACGGCCGCCCGGGCCGGTACCGCTTGCTGTTGCGCCGGGAGCCTCCCCCGGCGAACACGGCGCCCGTGATGAGCACGATGACCAAGACCGGGATGCCGGCGAAGATCAGCGTCGTCTCGATGATGGACAAGCTCAACGCCCCCAGGCGTCGAAGGGACTAAAAGACCGGCTTCACGTTAGCGGTCGCGGATGACCAGCCCGTTGCCGGGGGTATCCGACCTTGGAAACAGCGGTGCAGCCACACCGCCACCGACCGTCGAGCGCACCCGCCAGTGTGCCGAAACGCCCGGCGGACGGCGGCGCCTGCCGCAAGTTCACGCCCCGGCTAGGCCGCGTGACCTAGGCTGGGACCGTCGACTGGCAGTTCGAGCCAGTCCGCCCAGCGTGGGTCGGGTGTGCGGTGACCGAGCACCCGCCACGCCACACCCTTGGGTGCCATCGGGGTGGTATGCAAACGCCAGCCGAGTTCGGCTGGCGTTTTGTCACCTTTTGTGTGGTTACAGCGGGCGCAGGCGGCGACGACGTTCTCCCAGGCGTGCCGCCCGCCCCGGCTCCGTGGCATCACGTGGTCGATGGTCTCGGCCGGGCCGCGGCAGTAGGCGCACCGCCATCCGTCACGGGCGAATATCCCGCGGCGGGAGAGGCCTATGTGGGTGCGGTAGGGCACGCGCACGTATCGCGTGAGCCGGACCACAGAGGGGACCGGCAGTTCTTCGCTTGCACTGTGGAGGATGCCCTCACCGTCGGCGACACACACGGCCTTCGACGTCAGGACGAGGATGGTGGCACGTCTGACAGACACGACACACAGCGGCTCGTAGGTGGCGTTGAGCACCAGCGCACCCGATACTCGTGCGGGTCGTATGTCAGGCATCAGCCGTCCCCCTAGTGCGTGAAGGAATCTCCCTGGTGAAGGTCTGGACACCGGCCCCGGCAGCGAAGCCGTGCGCTAATCGTCCCTGATAGATCCTCGGATTGCACGTACTATTTGCGGCCGACGGATGAACCTTCGCCCACCCCGGCAGACGTTTGTGCGGACTTACCCCGGTTCGCACCGGTTCTTCAAGGAGTGTTGTGACCAGCCCCCTGGCCATGCCGTTGGAGCAGACCCCCAGCCCCAGCCCCAAGCCCGGTCCGAGCTGCGTCAAGGTCAGCGACGTCTGCCAGATCGTCTACGAGCAGACCAACGTGAAGTGGCTCGCCGAGAGCAGCTACTGGGTCCTGGTCAAGCCGCTGTCCATCCTGCTGATCCTGGTGGTGGCGTTCCTCGCCCGGGCGATCATCCATCGGGCCATCGACCGGCTGATCAAGCACACCGTCTCCGAGAACGAGCAGGGCGGCTCGCTGCTGCGGCCGCTGCGCAACCGGCTGCCCAACGCGCTCGCGCTGCCGATCGAGCGGCGCAACCAGCGGGCCCGCGCGCTCGGCTCGGTCCTGCGCTCCATCGCCTCGGCCGTGGTCTTCACGATCGCCACGATGCTGGTGCTCGGCGAGGTCGGACTGAACCTCGGCCCGCTGCTGGCCAGCGCGGGCATCGCCGGCCTGGCGATCGGGTTCGGCGCGCAGAACCTGGTCAAGGACTTCATCGCCGGCCTGTTCATGCTCCTGGAGGACCAGTACGGCGTGGGTGACGTGGTCGACGTCGGCGAGACGATCGGCACGGTCGAGGCGGTCGGCCTGCGGATCACCACGATCCGGGACGGCGCCGGCGTGGTGTGGTACGTGCGCAACGGCGAGATCATCCGGGTCGGCAACAAGAGCCAGGGCTGGGCCGTCATCAACATCGACGTGCCGGTCGGCTTCGTCTCGGTCGACCAGGCCAGCGCGGTCCTGCGCGACGCGGCCGCCGCGATGGCGGAGGACCCGGACTACGCCGAGGACCTCATCGACCCGCCGACCGTGCTCGGCGTCGAGCAGCTGACCGCCGACGGCGCGGTCGTGCGCACGACGGTGAAGACGTCGACCGAGGCCCAGTGGCGGGTCGGGCGCGAGCTGCGCCGCCGGCTCACCGAGGCCCTGGAGCGGGCCGGGATCACCGCCCAGCTGACCGCGGCGCGCATGTTCATCCGGCCCCCGGCCGAGCCCAACGGCGACACGGGCACCGGCGGACCGGGCGGACCGACCTGATCGGCCGTTTTTGACGCATCGCGCGATCATCGGCAACCAACCCGACGGGTAGGGTCGCGCGTCGGGTGGTCAGTCGGTTATCGTCCGTTCGTTCAGGTGCATCGCTGCACAGTGTCCCGGTCCGGTGCCTTTTGACCCCTCTTGGCACTGGAATGACCGGTTCGGCCGCGCCCGCGAACGTTTGACGCCGCTGTCGTGACCGATGGAAGGGGGCTCCGCCGGTGTCCGACCCCGACGAGTCCGCGAACCGCCCGGCGACCATCGGTGAGACCCTCGCCAACGGCGAGTATCGCGCCGTCTTCGCCGCCAGTTCGCTGTCGTGGTTCGGCGACAGTGTGGCGCGGGCCGCCGTGATCGCGCTGGTCTACCAGCGGACCGAGTCGCCGATCGCGTCGGCGGCCGCGTTCGCCATCAGCTACCTGCCGTGGCTCGGCATCGGGGCGGTGCTGGCCGCCATCGCCGACCGGTACTCGTACCGGAAGATCATGATCCTCAGCGACCTGATCCGCATGGCGATCATGCTGGCGCTGGCCGTCTTCGGCGGCCTGCCGACCGCGGCGCTCATCGGGCTGCTGTTCGTCAGCGCGCTGCTCAGCCCGCCGTTCGACTCGGCCCGCTCGGCGCTGCTGCCGCGGATCCTCTCCGGCGAGCGGTACGTCACCGCGCTCACCATGCAGCGCACCGCCGCCCAGGTTGCGCTCATCGCCGGCTACGCCTGCGGCGCGGCGCTCACCGCCGTCGACTCCCGCTACGCGCTGGTCTTCAACGCCGGCACGTTCGCCGCGTCGGCGCTGCTCGTCGTCGTCCGGGTCAAGGAGCGCGCCCCCAGCCTGCGGGTCGAGCAGCGCACCAACCTCTTCCGCGAGAGCGTCGAGGGGTACACGGTCGTCTTCCGCTCCCCGGTGATGCGCGCGATCGCGCTGCTGGTCTTCTGCGGCGTCTGCTTCGGCGTCGTCCCCGAGGGCCTGGCCGCCGCCTGGTCGGCGCACCTGGCCGGCGGGCCCAACGCGGTCTACCTCGGCGTGATCATGGTGGCGGCCGCGGTCGGCTTCGTCTTCGGCAGCGTGCTCGTCACCTGGCTGATCAAGCCGCACCAGCGGATCAAGCTCATCCGGCCGGTCGCGATCATCACGCCGCTGGCCCTGGTGCCCTCGCTGTTCGACCCGAACATCGCCGGCGTGGTCGTCATGACCCTGATCTCCGGCGGGGCCTTGGCGGGCACGCTGCCGGCCACCAACGCGCTCTTCGTCCAGGTGCTGCCGCCCGCGTTCCGGGCCCGGGCGTTCGGCGTCATGCAGAGTGGCGTGCATCTCATCCAGGGCGGGGCGATCGTCTTCACCGGCTGGCTGGCCGAGCACTTCCAGCTGCCGAACGTGGTGGGGTATTTCAGCATGGCCGGCGTCGTCGCCATGGCTGTGATCCTCACCATCTGGCCGGCGCAGGCCACGATCGCCGACGCGATCGCCGCCAACAAGGTGCGCGTGGCCGAGATGGAGCACGCCGGCCGCTCGCCCGGCGGCGGCGAGGACTTCGGCGAGGTCACCATCGACCTGGGCCGCGCCCCGCTGCCGGCGCGGCGCCCGCGCCCCTCCCCCGGGCCGTCCGCCCGGCCGCACCCGCCGATGGCCGACCCGGCCGAGCGCACCGTCGACCTGTCGGAGCGGACCGCCGAGCTCGGCGGCCTTCCGCCGCCTCCGTCGCCGTCCTCGCAACCGGCACGGCATAGTTGATGGCGTGACGGCCCCCAACTTCTACGAGCTCGTCGGCGGCGAGCCCACGTTCCGCAAGCTGGTCGACGTGTTCTACGAGGGCGTGGCCCAGGATCCGGTCCTGCGCCCGCTCTATCCCGAGGAGGACCTCGAGCCGGCCAACGAGCGGTTCCGGCTCTTCCTCATGCAGTACTGGGGTGGCCCGACCACCTACTCCGAGAACCGCGGCCATCCCCGCCTGCGGATGCGGCACGCGCCGTTCGTCGTCGGGCCGGCCGAGCGCGACGCCTGGCTGCGCCGGATGCGGGTGGCGGTCGACGCGCTGGAGCTCGACCCGGAGCACGAGGCGGTCCTCTGGGAGTACCTGGAGCGCGCCGCCCACTTCATGGTCAACGCCGACGAGTCCCCGTCCGGCGGACTCATCGGACAAACACCCTGAGAGACGCGGTTTCGTGCTTCTGTGACGAAAGCGGCCCCGGTCGGATGACCAGGGCCGCTTTCGTTGAGTGGGGTGACTGATGGGATTTGAACCCACGACACCCGGGACCACAACCCGGTGCTCTGCCAACTGAGCTACAGCCACCATGAACGTGCCCGCTAATAGTAGGGCATCGGCCGGGGGATGCGTCGACAGGGTTATGACGCGTTCGCGTCACCTTCCCGGCTCAGCTCCGCGGCGATCGCCTTGGCGGTCTCCACGTCCGGGCCGGGCAGGGGCACGAAGAGGGTGCGGCGGTAGTACTCCAGCTCGCGGATGCTCTCGCGGATGTCGGCCAGCGCGCGGTGGGCCAGGCCCTTGGGCGGCTGGCCGAAGTACACCCGCGGGTACCACCGCCGGCACAGCTCCTTGATCGAGGAGACGTCGATCATCCGGTAGTGCAGGTGGTTGTCGAGGCGCGGCATGTCGCGGGCCAGGAACCCGCGGTCGGTCGCGATCGAGTTCCCGCAGAGCGGGGCGGTGCGCGGGTCCGGGACGTACTCGGTGACGTACCCCATGATGAGGTCCTCGGCCTCGGCGAGCGTCACGGCGGAGGCACGGACGGCCTCGGTGAGCCCGGAGCGGCTGTGCATGTCACGGACTACCTCCAGCATCCCGTCGAGCCGGGCGTCGTCGGCGTGGATCACCACGTCGACGCCGTCGCCGAGCACGTTGAGATCGGGGTCGGTCACGAGCGCCGCGACTTCGATCAGCGCGTCCTTACCCAGATCGAGCCCCGTCATCTCACAGTCGATCCAGACCAAAAGATCACCCACACCACACAGCCTAGTGTTCATCGGGCCGACTGCTCACTCCTTGGTGCGCGCAACCACCCGGACCCTGGCCGTTCGTTCGCCGTCCCGTGCCCGAGTTGTCCGATCTTGCCCACCCCGACGTGGCCGGCGTCACGTCGGTGACGGCCGGCCGGCGTCGTCGAGCGCTCCGGCTACTTCACCGGGACCTGCATGGTGATCGTGGACTGGTTCAGGTCGTCGACGCGGACCACGAACTTGAACTCCCAGGTGCCCGGTGTCACCAGCGACACCTGACCGAAGGCGTGGTCCTCCGTGATCGCCAGCACCGGTACCGTCAGCGGCTCGATGCCCTTGCTCGGCAGGGCCGCCGTCGCCTTCCACTCGACGACCTTCAGCGGGCCCGAGCCGTCGGGCTTCAGGGCGTAGAGGTGCACGGTGTTCTGCCCGACGGTCGCCGGCGAGACGTCGACCTGGAGCTTGACCAGGTTCGTGGTGGAGGTGCCGGTGAACGGGCCGGCCGGCGCGTTCCCCGCCTGCGCGCTGCGGGCCGGCGTGGTCTGCACGAGCACCGAGGTGACGGCGAGGACCACCACCGCGACGGCGACCTCGGTGAACACGGCGCGGCGCAGCAGCCGCCGGTCGCCGTCCTCGATCTCGGCGACCGGGGCCGGCTCGTCCTCGCTGGAGTCGTCGCCGGAGTCGTCGCCGGGGTCGGCGGCGGGCACGAAGCGGCGGTTGGTCAGGCTCCTGGAGTACGCCGCGATCCCGATGATGATCGCGAGCAGCGCCACCTTCGCGATCACCAGCCTGCCGTAGGTGGTACCGGTGAGCGCGTCGAGCGTGCCGATCTCGACCAGCGCCTGGGCGGTGCCGGCGAGCACCAGGACGGTGATCGCGAACAGCGCCCACCCCGACCAGACCGGCACGATCGCGCTGAGCTCGCGGGTGTTGGCCTGGCGGAGCAGGAAGCCGAACAGCATGACCAGCCCGCCGAGCCAGACCGACATCGCGGCCAGGTGGGCCACGTCGGCGACCACGGTCAGCGTCGGCACCGGGGAGGCGCTCGGGTGGCCGGAGATCGGCCAGGTGGCCAGGCCCACGATGCCCAGGATGACGAGCAGCGTCTGGTCGATCTTGCCCGCCCGCCCGGCGATCACCGGGCGCAGTAGGAGGGCGACGGCGGCGATGACGGCCAGGCGGATCAGGTGGGCGGCGCCGAAGGGCGTGCCGAGCACCTCGCGGGCGGCGTCGCCGGACACTTTGAAGATGGAGTTGCCGGCCGTGTAGGGGATCTGGAGGTACAACTCGAGCAGAGTGCTGACGGCGAGCAGGCCGGCACCCGTCAGGGCCAACCGGCCGGGCGGCCGGGTCGGGAGCCGGCGCGGCCAGAGGGCGAACAGCACCAGCGCCGGGCCGACGAGCAGCACGAGGCCGGTGAAGCCGAGGAACCGCGCGACGGACATGGCGTTCTTGACCACGGGGTCGGTCTGCGCGGCCGGTTCGCCGTCGTCGCTCGCGGTGGCCGAGACCTCGCCGTAGGAGAAGCTGAAGCCGCCGCTCACCGGGTGGCTGTCGGCCGAGATGACCCGGTAGCTGACCAGGTAGGTGCCCTTCGGGCCGCCGGACTTGAGCGGCACGACGAGCTCGGTGTCGCGGGCGACCGGCTTGCCGGTGTCCACCCGGCTGCCGTCCGGCGCGATGACCCGGATCTTGTCGGCGACGACCCGCACGGGCTCGCTGAAGGTGAGCGTGACCTCACCGGGCAACTGGTCGAGGATCGTGCCGGCGACGGGGGCGGTCCTGTCGAGCGTCGCGTGCGCGCTGGCGGGCGCGGCGGGCAGCACCAGGATGACCAGCGCCCCGAGGAGCCCACCGAGAAGCACGGACCATCTGCTTGGGGTCATGTCCCTCATGATTTCGCGTCGGTCATTTCGAGGTAGTCGCGGGTCGGGGTCCGGAAGTTCCCGATGACATATCGTCACGGCCGATGGACGTTGCGCTATACGGGTCACTGGCCGGGGCGGGGTCCGCGATAGAGTCCGTACATGACCACGACGCGCCTCGAGCCGGGTGACACCGCCCCCGAGTTCACGCTGCAGACGGACCGGGACGAGCCCCTGTCGCTCGCCGACCTTCGCGGGCGCAAGGTCGTCCTCTATGCCTATCCGGCCGCCATGACGCCCGGCTGCACCAAGCAGGCGTGCGACTTCCGTGACAATCTCGCCTCGTTACAGGCCGCCGGCTACGAGGTCGTGGGCATCTCTCCCGACTCGCCGGCGAAGCTCGCCCAGTTCCGGGAGCGCGACGCGATCACCTTCCCGCTCGTGTCCGACCCCGACCGCGCGGTCCTGCGGGCCTACGGCGCGTATGGCGAGAAGCAGAACTACGGCCGCACGGTGCTGGGCGTGATCCGCTCGACGTTCGTGATCGACGAGAAGGGACACATCGAGCGCGCTCTCTACAACGTGAAGGCGACCGGGCACGTGGCGAAGCTGCGGCGGGACCTCGGCCTCGACTGACCTGCGCAAGATCGGCGTAAAAACACACTGGTAATGCGGCCGAAACGGTTCGTGCCTAGGCTCTCGTCATGGCGGACATCTTCGATGACTATGCGATGTCGGGGGCCATGTTCGAAGCGTGGGACGAGATGTTCGAGCGGCCCGGGCAGCCCCGGGCGCCCTACCGCTCGTTGTTCGCCGCGCTCCAGCCGCTGGCACCGGCCGACCTCCGGTTCCGCGCCGACCAACTCGCCCGCGTCTTCACCGACCGCGGGGTCACGTTCGCCTATGCGGGCGAGGAGCGGCCGTTCCCGCTGGACCTGATCCCGCGGATCATCGACGCCGCCGAGTGGGACCTGCTGACCGCCGCGGTCCAGCAGCGGGTGAAGGCCCTGGAGGCCTTCCTCGCCGACATCTACGGCGCCGGCCGGGTGTTCGTCGACGGTGTCGTACCGCGCAAGCTGATCACGACCAGCGCGCACTTCCACCGGCAGGCGTACGGCATCGAGCCGCCCAACGGCGTCCGCGTGCACATCAGCGGCGTCGACCTGATCCGCGACGAGGAGGGGCGGTTCCGGGTCCTCGAGGACAACCTGCGGATCCCCTCCGGGGTGTCGTACGTCATCGAGAACCGGCGCGCGCTCACCCACACGATGCCGGCGCTGTTCGCCGACGCGCGGGTGCGGCCGGTCGACGACTACCCGGCCCGGCTGCTCGCCGCGCTGCGGGCCGCCGCGCCCGAGGGCATCGACGACCCGACGGTCGTGGTCCTCACGCCGGGCGTCTACAACGCGGCCTACTTCGAGCACGCCCTCCTCGCCCGGCTGATGGGCGTCGAGCTGGTCGAGGGCCGCGACCTGGTCTGCAGCGGCAACCGGGTGCGGATGCGCACGACGCAGGGCGAGCGGCCTGTGCACGTGGTGTACCGGCGGGTCGACGACGACTTCATCGATCCCCTGCACTTCCGGCCCGACTCGGTGATCGGCTGCCCGGGCATCGTCAACGCGGCCCGGGCCGGGCAGGTCACCCTCGCGAACGCGGTCGGCAACGGGGTCGCCGACGACAAGCTGATCTACACGTACGTGCCCGACCTGATCCGCTACTACCTGGCCGAGGAGCCGCTGATCGACAACGTCGAGACGTACCGGCTCGACGACCGGGACCCGGACGTGCTCCACGACGTCCTCGGCCGCCTCGACCAGCTGGTGCTCAAGCCGGTCGACGGCGCCGGCGGCAAGGGCATCGTCATCGGCCCCCAGGCCTCGCCGGAGACCCTCGCGGCGCTGCGCCGCACGGTCGAGCAGGACCCGCGCGGCTGGATCGCGCAGCGCCCGGTGGCGCTGTCCACCTCGCCGACGCTGCTCGGCGACCGGGTCGCGCCCCGGCACATCGACCTGCGGCCGTTCGCGGTCAACGACGGCAGCGAGATCTGGCTCCTGCCCGGCGGGCTGACCCGGGTCGCCCTGCCGGAGGGCGCCCTCGTCGTCAACTCCAGCCAGGGCGGCGGCTCCAAGGACACCTGGGTCCTGGCCCATCCGGGCGAACCGGCGCCCGCTCCCCTCCGCCCGCGCGCCCCGGTCGAGCCGCGGGACTCCGGCGCCAGCCCGCGCGACAGCGGACCGGCGGCGGCTCAGATGGCGGGACAACAATAATGCTTTCGCGAATCGCGGAGTCGCTGTTCTGGATCGGCCGCTACATCGAGCGGGCCGACGACACCGCCCGGATCCTCGACGCGTTCCTCGGCCGCCTGCTGGAGGACCCGTGGGCCGACGAGGACGCCGCCTGCCGTTCACTGATGTCGATCCTGGGCGCGCCCGCGCCGCAGGACCGCCGTCTCACCACCGGTGACGTGCTGGAGCTGCTCGCGTTCGACGCCGAGGACCCCAGCGCGATCTCCGGCGCGATCGTGGCGGCCCGCGACAACGCCCGGGGCGTGCGCGAGACGATCTCCAGCGAGATGTGGGAGTGCCTCAACGTCACCTGGCACACGCTGGCGTCCCGGCGGGTCGCGGCCGAGCGCCTCGGGCCGACCGTGTTCCTCAGCTACGTGCGGGAGCGGGCCGCTGTACTGGCCGGGCTCGCCGAGTCGACGATGAGCCGGGACGACGGGTGGCGGTTCCTCGTGCTGGGCCGCTCGCTGGAGCGCGTGGACATGACCGCGCGACTGCTGTCGATCCAGACGAACACGCCCGACGAGGTCACCGGCTGGCGGACGGTGCTGCGCTCCTGCGGGGCCGACGAGGCGTTCCTGCGCACCCACGGCGGCACGTTCGACCCGCAGCGGGTCACCGAGTTCCTGCTCCTCGACCGCCTCTTCCCGCGGTCGGCCCTGCACGCCCTCGGCACCGCGGAGCAGTGCCTGCGCGACCTGGCGCCGACCACCGAGCGGGCCGGCGTGACCGACCCGGCCCGGCGGCCGATCGGGCAGATCCGCACCCGGCTGGAGTACGCCGACATGACCACGCTGCTCAGTGAGCTGCCGCAGCACCTGCGGGCGCTCCAGCAGACGTGCGCGACGGCGAGCGCGGCGATCACCGCCCGCTATTTCCCGCAGTCCACGCCTGTCACTTGGGGCACCGTCGCTTGGGGTGGGTCATGAGCACGAGCTGGCGGTTGAAGATCCGGCACGTCACCGGCTACAAGTACGCCGGCACCGTCTCGGCCTCCTACAACGAGGTCCGGCTCACCCCGCTGACGCTGCCGTGGCAGACGACGCTGTTCAGCCAGGTCGAGGTGTCGCCGGGGGCGGCGACGTACCGGTACCACGACTACTGGGCCACCCAGGTCACCGCGTTCGACCTGCACCGGCCGCACCAGCAGCTGCGGGTGGTGTCGAGCAGCCTGGTCGAGGTGTCGGCGCCGCCGGTCGTGTCGGCGTCCCTGGACTGGGCCGCGCTGCGCTCCGATGCCGTGCTGGACGCGCAGGCCGAGTTCCTGACCGAGCGGCCGCTGACGGCCGTGGACCCCGCGCTCGCCGAGCTCGCCTGGTCTTCGCTGGATGTGCCTCCGGCCGAGGCGGCGGAAGCCGTCTCGCACTGGGTGCGGTCGGAGGTCGCCTATGTGCCGGGATCGACGGGGGTGCAGACCAGCGCCCAGGAGGCGTGGGACCTGCGGAAGGGCGTCTGCCAGGACATCGCGCACCTGACCGTCGGGCTGCTGCGGGCCCGTGGCGTGCCCGCGCGGTACGTCTCGGGGTATCTCCACCCGAAGGTCGAGGCCGAGGTGGGCGAGACCGTCGCCGGCCAGAGCCACGCCTGGGTCGAGTGGTGGTGCGGGGAGTGGACCGGCTTCGATCCCACCAACGGCGTGCCGGTCGGCCCGCGGCACGTGGTGGTGGCCCGCGGCCGCGACTACGACGACGTCCCGCCGTTGCGGGGCGTGTACCACGGGGCGCCGAGCAAGCACCTGGGAGTCACCGTGGAGATCACGCGGCTGGCCTGAGTACAGTGTGTGTCTCGGTTGCAGGGGCCGTAGCCCAATGGCAGAGGCACACGGTTTAGGTCCGTGCCAGTGTGAGTTCGACTCTCACCGGCCCCACGCATTTATTGACTGTTTTCGCCGCGCCCCGCGCTCGTACACTCGTGCGCATTATGACGAAGCTGAATCAGATCATCGCGGTGGAGAAGGGCGTCAAGTCCCGCTCCTTCCAGGAGCTCACCGACGCCCACCACGTCCTG
Source organism: Dactylosporangium sp. NPDC005572 (assembly GCF_040605515.1). Lineage (NCBI taxonomy): Bacteria > Bacillati > Actinomycetota > Actinomycetes > Micromonosporales > Micromonosporaceae > Dactylosporangium > Dactylosporangium sp. NPDC005572. The sequence goes on from NZ_JBEXCY010000133.1 coordinate 29,344, forward strand.
CAGAAGCCGGCGCTGCTGGCCGGCATCTCGCGCACGTATCGCCCGAAGGACGAGGAGGGCGAGCAGCTGCCGCCCGAGTCGACCCGCGTCCAGGTGAAGGCCGACGAGGTGCTGCGCCAGACGGGGACCATCCTCACCCGGCTGTTCGACGTGACCGCGACCAAGGACTGGACCAACTGCGTGGCCCGCGCCGACGTGGTGGTGGACGGTGAGCCGCTCCTGCGCGACGTGCCGGTGTCCTACCTGCTGTTCCTGGAGAAGCAGCTGGTCGACCTGCTGACGTTCGTGCGCAAGCTGCCGGTGCTCGACGCCGCCGAGACCTGGGCCTACGACGCCTCCGCCGACTGCTACGCCACGGAGCCGACCCAGACGACGCGCACGAAGAAGATCCCGCGCAACCACGTGAAGGCCGAGGCGACGGAGAAGCACCCGGCGCAGGTCGAGGTCTACTACGAGGACGTCGTCATCGGCTACTGGAAGACCGTGAAGTTCTCCGGCGCCCTGCCCGCCAAGCGCGTCAACGAGCTCGTCGAGCGCGTCGAGAAGCTCCAGGCGGCGGTGAAGTTCGCCCGCGAGGAGGCCAACAGCGCCGAGGTGGTCAACCAGGAGACCGGCGAGAAAGTGTTTCGCTTCCTGTTCGGGTGACGGCTAATATTGGCGGCGCGCAAGGAGCGCAGACTGAACCTGAGGCTCAGTTTGACAGGTCCGCGCGGTGTCAGTGGAGGTTCGAATCCTCCCGCCGCCATTTCCGTGGCGGCGTAGCCCAAGGGGAAGAGGCAGCCGCGAGAGCCGAGACACAAACTCAACTTCTCGCTCCAGTCTGAGCATTCGCCGCCGAACACCGGATCGACCGAGCGCGGGCACCGTCGTCGAGGTTGCGGGTTCAACTCCCGCTCGGCCCTCTTTCCCGGGCCGATAGCTCAATCGAAGAGCGCGACGCCCTGAAGCTGACCCGTGCCCTTCAAACGTGCCGGTGTGCGCAATTGGGCGGCACGCCGAGGCCCGGGGGATGGATACTCCCCCGGGCTTCACCAATTCCTGGTCTCAGCGGGCGGTGGCCCGGACTCGCCCGAGCGCGGCGATGGCGTCCTCGGGGTCGTCGACGCTCACCATGAACTGCCGACCACCGAAGTCGAAGACGAGCGCCGGCCCGGACCGCACGATGACGGCCCGCCCACGCCCGGGGACCCAGGTCCATCCCCACCGCTGCCCGATGCTGGACTGCACGTCGACGGACCGCAGCTCCCCGATCATCCGCAGCGGCACCGAGATCGGCGGCATGGGCAGCAGCCCGTGCCGGATCCGCACGTTGTACATGCTGATCTGCACCCCGACGTGTGCCATCGCCGCCGCCCACCCGGCCGCCGCGAGGCCGGCGAGGAACAACACACCGCTCACGAGCAGCCACTTCGGCTGCTCAAGGGCGCGCTCGGGCACGACCAGATACCCGCCCACGAAGCACCCCACAGCCACCGCCGCACCGGCGGCCGCCCGCCGATACCCGATGGCCCGCCCGGACCACAGCAGAAATGACACGCGCGTTGTTCTACCAGAGCAGCCGTGTCCGCGCAGTCACGCAATGCCGTGACCGTCCGCACTGCTACAACTCACCCGGCGGCAGAACCGGATGACCAGCCCGGACACCCGCGCGTCACCGACTGCCGGAAACCGGTCACCCCAACTGTCCACCACGGACTCGCATCAGCGGGCGCCGGGTGGTGGGCCGCACTCCTCGACCGCCTCGGCGCGACCGCGCCACCGCGTTGGGGCCCTCGCCGCCGTGCCGCTCGTTCCGCGGCTCGTTCCGCGGCTCGGGGATGCGCTCAACGCCGGCGGCGTGCGCGCCGGCGCGCGGCGTCGCCGACATCGCCGCGAACGTCGCGCACACCGGTCGGCGGCCTCGACCGCCTCGACCCGCTCACCAGGCCGCCGCGGCCACCTCGCCCGGGCCTAGTCCCAACGCCGTTCAGTTAGGGCTGTTGCTGGTTGGTCAAGGTTCGTCGGTGACGA
>NZ_JBEXCY010000134.1:0-31067 GCF_040605515.1 Dactylosporangium sp. NPDC005572
GTACAGGTCTTCGATGTCCCGCGGGTCGAGCTGCGGGACCTTGTCGAGCGCGGCCGGGCCGTTCGGTCTCGTGACCGGCATCGCGATCGTCGCCGCCGGTGCGGGCGCCACGTTCGTCGCCGCGACCACGACCGCCCTCGCCCACGTCGCACCGGACCGGGCCGGGGTCGCGTCGGGTGTCGTGAACACGTTCCACGAGCTCGGCGGCGCGTTCGGGATCGCGGCGGTGTCCAGCATCGCCGCCGGCAGCCTCGCCCCCGGCGCGGGCGGCGGCGGCTTCGTCGGCGCGCTGGTCTTCGCCGCCGTCACCGCGATCGCGGCCGCCGCGCTCGCCCTGGTCGTCGTGCCGGGTGGGCGCCCGCCCGCCGGCGCGGTCGCCCACCTGCACTGAGCCGTCACTGGTACGCCGGGTCGGTCCAGCGGCCGATGCTGCGGGAGCGGACCGGCTCGATGAACCGGGGCGCGGCGCTCAGCGGGAAGCCCGCGCCCCAGTTGGTGGCGTCGCCGCGCATCTCGACGCGGGCGTTGTCGGTGTACCAGTCGACGAGGTCGGCGTCGGAGCGCACCAGCCAGGTGCAGCCGGCCTCGGCGTCGGCCGTGAAGTCTCCGTGGCGGATCAGCGGCGGGCGCCAGAAGTACGTGCCGGGCCACATCCTGCCGAAGTTGTACTCGAAGGCGCCGTCGAGGCAGTACGCCTCCTCGGAGCAGGGGTGATGGGCCAGCGGCACCTCGCGCCAGCCCGGCCGGGCCCTGATGAGGCGGGTGTAGAAGCCCGTCCTCTCGTCGCGGTGCAGCAGCTTGATGTACAGGCCGGGGACCGGGGTGCCGCCGAGGTCGAAGCGCATCGGGCTGCCGTCCCTGACGTCGATCCACGGCATCCGCGCGGTGTCCAGGACGACGAGCCGCTGGTCGGGGCGGACGGTGGCGAGGGAGGCGCCGGCGGGGTCGAAGTGCCAGTCGCCGTACTCGCGGTACAGGAGGATCTCGGTGCCGGCGGTGACCGTGAGCGGCGGGGTCCACACGCCCTTCGGGGCGGTCCAGTATCCCTCGGGGCCGAGGACCGTGTCGCCGATGACGACCTCGCCGGACAGCACGTACCACTCGGTGTCGGCGTGGTGGAACCCGGCCGGGCGGGACCAGTCGCCGGTGAACCGGACCTTGAGCGACGCCGAGCCGTCCTCCTCGTCGTAGCTGAGGTTGCGCTGCTCGGCGGGGCCGGTGGCGTGCTGGAACTCGGCGACGTGCCAGATGAGGTCGCGTTCGTCGACGATCTCCACGTGCGGGCGCATCGGGGCCTCCTTGCGGTCGGTTTCCGGTGCAGAATGTATCGGTTACCGGTTTCGAGTACAAGGTGTACCGTGAACGCTCGTGACCCGCCCCGGACGGCCCGCCGGCCCCACCGACGACACCGCGACGGTCGTGCTGACCGCGGCCCTCGACCTGCTGCTGGCCGAGGGCGCCGCGGCGCTGACCGCCCAGCGGCTGCACCAGGTCACCGGCGTGTCCCGGTCGACCGTCTACCGGCACTGGCCGACGCCGGGGGACGTGCTCGCCGCCCTCATCGACGTCGCGCCGGTACCTCCCGCGGCACCGACCGGCGAGCTCGCGCGCGACCTGCACACCGCGGTCGACCAGCTCTGCGACCGGCTCCGCGACCGGCCCGTCGGCGCGTTCCTGCAGGCCCTCGTCGTCGCCGGCGAGGCCCGGCTGCGCCACCGCTACGTCAGCGACCTGCTGGCCCCGTTCCACACCGTGCTGCGCGCCGCCGGCGTCGCCGCGACCGACCGCGAGGACGCCGTCGCGACGATCGCCGCGCCGCTGCTGCTCGACGCGCTGCTGCTGGACCGCCCCGCGGCCCGGACCCGGGCGCACCGCATCGTCGACGACGTCGCCCGGAGGCTCACCCACCCATGACCAACGCCGTCGGACCCCGCGCCGTCTTCGGCGTCATCGTGCCCAGCACCAACACCGTCGTCGAGCACGACTACTGGACCGCCCGCGTGCCGGGCGTCGCCTACCGGGCCGGCTCGATGTACATCCCCGACCCCACGATGGCCGACGACGCCGGCTTCGAGGCGCTGCTCGTGCAGATCCGCGCCGCCGTCGACACCGCCGTCCGCGACGTGCTCACCGCCGAGCCGGACCGCCTCGTCATGGGCATGTCCGCCGAGACGTTCTGGGGCGGCGTCGAGGGCAACGCCGCCTTCGAACGGCGCCTGCGCGAGCGCACCGGCCGGCCGGTGACGACCGGCGCGAGCTCCTGCCGGGCGGCGCTGCACGCGCTCGGCTGCCGGCGGGTCGCGGTCTTCTCGCCGTACCAGCCGATCGCCGACCGCGAAGTGGGGCGCTTCTTCACCGAGGCCGGGTTCGCCGTCACGGCCGTCACCGGCCTGCGCTGCCCGACCGCGACCGACATCGCCCGCGTCCCCGACGAGCGGCTGCGGGCCACCGTCGCCGCGCTCGACGGCCCGGACGTCGACGCGATCGTCCAGGTCGGCACGAACCTGTCGTTCGTCGCCCTGGCCGACCGCCTCGAGCGGGAGCTGGGCAAGCCGGTGGTCGCCATCAACGCCGCCACGCTGTGGCACGCGCTGCGCGAGCACGGCCTCCCCGACCGGGTCACGGGCGCCGGAAGCCTGCTCCGCGAGCACTGACCGTCAGTCGGGGACCGTGATGCCCCGCCGGCGGGCGTACTCGCGGTGGGCAGCGCTCACCGCGTCGATGTAGCGGGCGAGCACCTCGTCGGCCGGCAGGGGCCGGGACAGCTGGACCTCGAACCACTCGCGGTCGGCGTGGAACGCGGACTGCACGTCCGGCTGCGCGGCGAGCTGCTGCTCCAGCAGGTCGTCCTCGTCCTCCTCGGGGCCGGTCTCGACGATCGACTTGACCTCGTCACTGAGGCTCAGCTCGTACTTCCAGCCGTCGCCGGCGACGTGCAGGAACTCGCACAGGTCGGCGCGCGGGATCGCGTCCCCTTCGGGGTCGGCGTCCATCACCGCGAGGAACACGCGCGGCGCGCGGGCCAGCGCGGCCGCCACCGGATCGGTCGAGGCGAGCCGGCGGGCGGCGTAGCCGGCCGCGTTGCCCGGATACCGGTGGTCGGGCTCGATGCCGGCCACGGCCGGCTCCGCCGGGTGCTCGCGCCGCGCCGTGGCGTCGGCCGCCGCCTGCCGGGACCGCGCGACCTGCTGCCGCTCGGCGTCCGGCCGCCCGCCCAGCCACCCGTCCAGCTCGGCCCGCTCGGCGTCGGTGAGCTGCGCCCCGCAGAGGAACGCGACCACCTCGTCGACGTACTCACCGGGTGGGGCGGGAAGCCGGCCGGTCCACAGGGCGAGGCCGCGCCGGACGAACCGGGCGCCCCGCGGTGCCGGCGACCGCGGCGTGTGGTGCCAGGCGTCCGGGTCCGGCGCCTCGGTGAGCCGCCAGATCAGCTCGTCGTACTGCGAGCGCAGCGCGGCGCGGAAGCCGTCCGGGTCGGGCCGGTCGGCGCCGTCGCCGAACACCACGTCGCCGAGCCGGGCCTTGTCCTCGTTGGCGACCCGGCGGTCGGCGATGAACGCGGCCTCCACCGCGGCGGCGTTGAGCTTGCCCTCCGCGTGGAGCGCCGCGAGGACCCGCGCAGCGGCGGGCCGGCCGGTGAACCCGACCGGGGTCGACAGCAGCCGCCGCAGCAGCCGGATGCGCGCCGGCGACGGCGGCGCCGCGATCGCCTCGTCGGCGAGGGCGTCGAGCGCCGGCTGGCCGGGCCGGGTGTCGGCGGCGTCCACGATGGACAGCAGCGCGGCGGTGCGCCGCGGGGTCGGCCAGGGCGCGTCGAGCACGTCGGCGGCGAACACCAGCCGGTGCGGTGACCCGGCCGGTGGCGCGGTGTCGGGGGCCGGCGGCGGGAACACGGCGTCGCACAGCGCCTCGAGCTGCGCCACCTCGTCGTCGGCGTCCATCAGCAGCGCGAGGAACGGCTCGATGACCTCGCGCGAGAACACGGCCACGGTCCGGCTGAAGCCGGCCCGGTCCCCGTCGCCCGCCTGGGCGCGGGCCTGCGTGACGAGCTCGCGGAGTGCGGTCATGCGCGGTGCTCCCTCCCCCGGGATCCGGCTGAGCAGCCACCGGGCACCGTACCAGGAACGGGCCTCAGTCCGGGGGCGGCGCCGACTCGTCGAGCACCCGGCCGATGCCCTGCGTCGCGACCCGCAGAGCGGCGACGAGCTGCTGGCGGTCTCGGCGCAGCTCGGCCACGACGATGCCCAGCGCGGCCACCACGTCGGTGCCGCCGCGCAGGACCGGGACGGCGACGGAGCTGGCGCCGATCGTCATCTCGTCGGCGGTGGTGGCGTAGCCGTCGCGGCGGACCCGCTCCAGCTGGGCGGCGAGCAGGTCGGCGCGCACGACGGTGTACGGCGTGACCCGGCGCAGCGAGCCGAGGACCTCGGCGACGACCTCGTGCGGGGCGTGGGCGAGCAGGACCTTGCCGACGCCGGTGCAGTGCAGCGGCAGGCGGCCGCCGACCCGGCTGACGATCGGCACGGACTCGCTGCCGCCGAGGCGGTCGAGGTACAGCACCTCGGTCCCCTCCCGGACGGCGAGGTGCACGGTGGCCCGGGTGGCGGCGAAGATGTCGTGCAGGAACGGCGAGGCGAGCTCGCGCAGGCCGGTCTGCACCGGGGCGAGCAGCCCGGTGCTCCAGATCCGCCGCCCCACCACGTAGTGCCCCGGCTCGCGGCGGGCGAGCGCGCCCAGGCCGACGAGCTCGGCGACCAGCCGGTGGGTCGTGGCGAGGGGCAGGCCGGCCCGGCGGGACAGCTCGGACAGGGTGAGGCTGCGGTGGCGGTCGTCGAACGCGCCGAGCAGGGCGAACGCCCGGGACACCACCGACGCCCCGGGGGTCGACACCCGTCCGGCCACCGCCGTCTCCCTTCCACTGAGTGGAAGTCCAGCGTAGACCACCCGGGCCGGTCGCCCATACCGTTGCACCCCATGACGCCCACCCTCCCGGCGCAGCGGGAGATCTCCGCCGAGATCGCGGCGCTGCACGCGGGTGCACCTCCCGCGCGGCAGCCGCTGCTGGCCTTCCCGCCGTACCGCAGCTCGATCCTGCGCCACCCGACCAAGGACCTGCACCACGCCGACCCCGAGGGCGCCGAGCTGCTGGCACCGGTCTTCGGCGACAGCGACGTCGACCCGCTCGAGGCCGACCTGACCATCCAACACGGCGGCGAGCCGATCGGCGAGCGCACCGTCGTGCAGGGCCGGGTCCTCGACGGCGACGGCCGGCCGATCCGCCGCCAGCTGGTCGAGATCTGGCAGGCCAACGCCGGCGGCCGGTACATCCACAAGCGCGACCAGCACCCGTCCCCGGTCGACCCCAACTTCACCGGCGTCGGCCGCTGCCTCACCGACGACGACGGCAACTACCGCTTCGTCACCGTCAGGCCCGGCCCGTACCCGTGGCGCAACCACCGCAACGCCTGGCGGCCCGCCCACATCCACTTCTCCCTGTTCGGCACCGACTTCACCCAGCGGCTCGTCACGCAGATGTACTTCCCCGGCGATCCGCTGTTCGACCTCGACCCGATCTACCAGTCGATCACCGACCCGCGCGCCCGGGAACGGCTCGTCGCCACCTACGACCACGACCTGTCCGAGCACGAGTGGCTGCTCGGCTACCGCTGGGACATCGTGCTGACCGGATCGCACCGCACCCCGCTGGACGCCGCATGAGCCCACTGCCGCCCACCCCGGGCCAGACGATCGGCCCCTTCTACGGCTTCGCGCTGCCGTACCCCCGCGGTCACGAGCTCGTCCCGCCCGCGCATCCGGCCGCGATCCGCCTGCACGGCACGGTGTTCGACGGCGCGGGCGTCCCGGTCCCCGACGCGCTGCTGGAGATCCGCCAGGCCGGCGCCGACGGCGTCGTGCCGGCCGTCGAGGGTTCGCTGCGCCGCGACGGCACCCGCTTCACCGGCTGGGGCCGCGCCGCGACCGACCCGGGCGGCCGCTACAGCTTCACCACCGTCGAGCCCGGCCCGACCACCCCCGGCCGCCCGCCGTTCTTCGCCGTCGCGGTCTTCGCCCGCGGGCTGCTCGACCGGCTGTTCACCCGCGCCTACGTGCCCGGTCCGGGCGCCGGCGACGACCCGCTGACGGCCGGGCTCGTCGCCGAGCGCGACGCCCACGGGGACCTGCGCTTCGACATCCACCTCCAGGGCCCGCGCCAGACCACGTTCCTCACGTTCGCCCGGCCCGCGGCGGACCCTGCGTGATCGCCGCGACCCGGCTCGGCGGCTCCGGCGAGCGGCTGCTCGTGGTCGGCCCGTCGCTGGGCACATCCGTCGAGGCGCTCTGGGAGCGCACAGCCGCCCTGCTCGGCGACGTCGAGGTGATCGGCTGGGACCTGCCGGGCCACGGCCGCTCCCCGGCGGCCACCGCGCCGTTCACCGTCGCCGACCTCGCCGGTGCGGTCGCCGAGCAGGGCAGCCGGGCCGGCGGGCGGCCCGTCTGGTACGCCGGGGTCTCGATCGGCGGCGCGGTGGGCTTCCAGCTCGCCGCCCGCCCGACCCCGTTCGCCGGCGTCGTCGCGATCGCCGCAGCGCCGCGGATCGGCACCGCCGGCGCGTGGCACGAGCGGGCCGCGCTCGTGCGGCGTTCCGGAACGGCGGCGCTGGTGCCCGGAGCCGCCGGGCGCTGGTTCGCCCCCGGCTTCGCCGGACGCGAGCCGGCCGTCGCGGCGTCGCTGCTGCGCGGGCTCGCCGGCGTCGACGCCGAGTCGTACGCCCTCGCATGCGAGGCACTGGCCGCGTTCGACCTGCGGGGCGGTGCGGCCGTCGTCCCGCTCGCCGTGCTGCCCGGCGAGTTCGACGTCGTGGTGCCGCCCTCCGCCGTCGCGGCGCTGCACCCGGCGGTCCTGGCCGGCTGCGGCCACCTGCCACCCGTCGAGCGCCCCGCGGAGACCGCCGCCGCGATCCGGCGAGCCATGCGCCTCGACGGGGGTACCACCTGACCGTCACCCGGGCCCGCGCAGTGCCGTCGCGGGTCGTCACAGGCTCATGAGGACGACGCCGGCGGTGATCAGGACCGCGGCCGTGACGCGCCAGCGGCCGAAGCGCTCGTGGAACACCAGGGCGCCGATGGCGGCGCCGACGATGATGCTCGTCTCCCGCAGCGCGGCGACCGGGCCGAGCGCGCCACGGGTCTGCGCCCAGAGCACCAGGGCGTACGCGGTGAGCGAGAGCACCCCGCCGATGAGGCCGGTGGTCAGGTGCGGCCGGACCTGGACCCAGAGCTTGCGGCCGCGGGCGACCAGCGCGGCCAGCGGCAGGACCGGCCCCTGGAGCAGGAACAGCCAGCCGGTGTAGCCGGCGGTCGTGTGCGCCTGTCGGACGCCGAGCCCGTCGACCGTCGTGTAGGCGGCGATGGTCACCCCGGTCAGCAGCGCCGCGGCGATCGCCGGAAGCTGGGCCCGGCCGGGCCGGCCCCCGGCGAACATCAGGCAGCCCAGCCCGGCGGAGATCACCACGAGCCCGGCGGCCTGCGCCGGCGCCAGCACCTCCCCGGCGAACACGGCGGCACCGACCGCGACGAGCCACGGCGACGTGCCCCGGCTGATGGGGTACACCTGGCTGAAGTCCCCGAGCTGGTAGCAGCGCATGAGCAGCAGGTTGTAGGCGACCTGCAGGACCGCGGAGACCGCGATGAACGGCCAGCTGGCCCGGGCCGGCGCCGGGCTCGCCAGCACGATGCCCGCGGCGCAGACGGTGTAGCCGGTGCCGATGAGCACGAACCCGACCAGCCGGTCCTCGAGCGCGTGGACGACGGCGTTCCACGACGCGTGCAGCACCGCGGCGAGCAGCACGGCCAGCAGTGCGGTGACGGGCACCGGGAAGCTCCTTCGCTCGGCGTCCCGTCCCGTCCCGGGGCCTGGCTAGCTTACCCGCGGCGGCGCTCTTGGTATATCCACCGCGACCTGTGCAGCGGCCTTCAGTGCAGCGCGGCCTTGAGCGCCACGAGGACCACGCCGAAGCTGCCGGCGACGGCCGTGGACACCACGCGCTCCGCGGTGCTGAGCCGGCCGGCGCGGCCCACCTCCCAGCCGGCCAGGGACAGCAGGGCGGTGTTGCCGGCCAGCGCCAGCAGTACCGCCGGAAACTGCTCGACACCGAACAGGTCGAGCACCACGAGGGCCGCCAGCGGCAGGGCCGACGCGGTGACGATCTCCCAGCCGCTGGACAGCTGCCGCCGCACGACCGGCCAGGCGGGCCGGTGGCCGTCGTGGATGCGCTCGGCGACCAGCCGCGCGTAGCGTTCGGCGCTCCAGTAGACGGCGAGGGTGAGCAGGACCGCCAGCGCCGTGGCCAGCGCCGAGTGCGCGTGCGAGGTCGCCATGACGGCGCCGCTCACGATGAGGCCGTAGATGCCGGCCGCGGTCCCCTCTTCGGTGGCCCGCAGGAGCAGCCCTTTCGGCACCCGCGCCCACCTCCCCCGCTCGATCGCGTCGCCCCGGTATGCCCGTCGCGGCCGTCGGTAACCCTCACCCCGCAGGGGCGATGCGGCGGGCCGCGCGCGCAACGGACGATCGGTGCGTGCCGATGTCGCCGCGGGCGATGGTCCTGCCCCTCGCGCTGGCCCAGTTCATCTGCAGCTACGCGGGCACGGCGATGAACGTCGCCATCGCGCCCATGGCTCGCGACCTGGGCACCACCGTCTTCGGTGTGCAGACGACAATCACGCTGTTCACGCTCACCATGGCTGCCCTGATGATCCCGGGCAGCAAGCTCACCGACGTGTGGGGCCGCAAACGGTGCCTGGTGGCGGGGCTGCTGCTGTACGGCGTCGGGGCGCTGCTCGCCGCGGTCGCGCCCGGGCTGGGCGTGATGATCCTCGGCAACGCGCTGCTGGAGGGCATCGGCTCGGCGCTGATGATCCCGCCGATCTACATCCTGATCACGGTCGCGTTCCCGGACCTCGCCACCCGGGCGAAGTACTTCGGCGTCGTCAGCGGCGCCGGCGCGCTCGGCGCCGCCACCGGCCCGCTCATCGGCGGCCTCATCACCAGCTTCGTCAGCTGGCGGGCGTCGTTCCTGCTCCAGGTGCTGGTCATCGGGTTGATCGTCGTGCTGATCCGCCGCGTGCCCAGCCCGGCCCGCACCACCGAACCCGCGCGGTTCGACGTGACCGGCGCGGTGCTGTCGGCGGCGGGTCTCATGTTCGTCGTGCTCGGCGTGCTGCTGTCGGCCACCTACGGCTGGGGCACGGCCCGGACGGACTTCGCCGTCGCCGGGCACGTCGTCATCCCGGAGGGCGGGATCTCCCCGGTGTGGCCGTCGCTCGCGCTGGGCGCGCTGCTGCTCGCGGTGTTCGTGCTGCACCTGCACCGCACCGCACGCGCGGGCCGCGAGCCGCTGCTGCACCTGCGGCTGTTCCGCAACCGGCCGGCCAACCTCGGCCTGGGCACCCAGGCGGTGCAGTGGCTGGTCATGCAGGGCACGTTCTTCGTGACGGCGGTGTACCTCCAGGAGGCCCGCGGCTACGACGCGATCGCGACCGGCCTGGCGCTGACCCCGGCCACGGCCGGCATCCTGCTCTCCTCGGCCGCCGCGGAGCGGCTCGCCCGCCACCGCGCCCAGCGCACGCTGATCGTCGCGGGTTTTGTCCTCACGGTGGCCGGCATGGTCCTGCTGCTGGCCCTGGTGCGCGACGGTACCGCCCTCTGGCGCACCGCGCCGGGCCTGCTGCTCGCCGGCCTCGGCCTGGGCACCATGCTGACCGCGTCGGTGAACCTGGTGCAGTCGGCGTTCCCCGACCGCGACCAGGGCGACATCTCCGGCCTGTCCCGCTCGGTGTCCAACCTCGGCTCGTCGCTGGGCACGGCCCTGGCGGGTTCGGTGATCGTGGCGGCCGCCCACCCGGCCGGCCGCCCGTACGCCGCGTCGCTCACGGTCCTGGTCGTCGTCGCCGTGGTGGGCCTGGTCCTGGCGGTCCTGCTGCCCCGGGCGTCTGACGCCTAGTCTCACCCACGGCCGGCTGCCGACCGGATCACCGCGCCAGCGGAAGGTAGGTCGGTTCGGTCGCGCGGGGCTTCACCGCGACGATCTGCGCGCCGTCCGGCCGGACGTTGGGGGAGCTGAACAGGCCGCTCGCCAGCAGCGTCGGTGTGTCGCACGCCGTGATTCGGCATTGGTGGAGCCCGGCAGCGTCGCCGTACCGGACGTTGATCACGAGCCTCCCGTCATCGGTGACCGCGACGTCGTGCGGCCTGCGGTACCGGACGCCGGCCACGTCGACCCGGCCGGTGACCCGGTCCTGCACCACGAGACGCCACTCCTCGCCGATGCCCACCGCTCCTTTCGCCGTGGCCATCATGCCGTAACAGACGGGGTCGCAGACGTGGAGGAAGAACGCGAGATACCGCTCGTCCGGCGACAGGGAAGGGCCGTTGGCCAGCACACGCGCGGTGCAGCCCGGCCCGTCGACCGGCGGGAGCGCCGACGCGAGGTCCACGGCACCGCCCGGCAGCGGCACCGTCACGTCCAGCGGCCGCACCTGCCCGTCGACGACCGTACCGATGCCGTAACAGCCCACGGTGATGTAGTCGATGAACGCGGACCGGCTGGACTCGGACCAAGCAGCACCGAAGTAGTTGGACATGGGCACCAGCCGCGCGGTCGACACCGAGGCCAGCGGTTCGGCCCGACGGGTGTTCGGATCGAATGACGCGAACATCACCCGGGGATTGTTCCCGCCGCACAACACGGCGAGCCCGATCCGCGGCGCCGGCAACGGGAACACGGCCGTCACCATGGAGATGGAGCACACGCCGCCGACCGGCACCCCTTCGAGACGGCCACCGGGCCGCCCGATCCACAGCGTCGGGTCCTCGTAGAAGCCTTCCTTCACCAGCACGACGTCACCGTCCGCCGTCCAGCCCGCCCTGTTCAATTCCGCACGGCCGTCGCCGACACATCCGCCGAGCAGCGTCAGGACAAGCCCGACCACCACCAACAACCCGGTACGGCCCGACCTCATGGGTGTGTGCCCCGCGAGTCGCGGCAGTGCTCGCAATGGGTGGCTCGCCACGACACCGTGTCGCCGTGTCGATGCGCCGCCCTCCGACCGGCGAGCGGCCGACGCATCAGAGTTGGAACACGCGGATCTCGTCGTCATCGGCCCCACCGCCCAGCACTGCGGCGACGCGCTTGCGGTCCGGGGCGATCGACACTCCACCGTAGTCGCCGTCCGCGAGGCGCCGGACCTTGCCGCCGGGCAGGTCGACGCGCCACAAGGCCCAGTCGCCGTCGCGCTTGGCGGCCACGACCAACGTTCCGCCGTCCCGGGACAGCGCGGCGCCGCGGATATCGGCGAAGCCGCGCAGCACTTCGTGGCCGACGCCGTCCGCACCCGCCCGGTACAACACCTGGGGCGCGAGCAGTCGCTGGTCACCCCGCAACCCTTTCGCCTGGAGCGAAGCGTCCAGGACCTCGGTCGTACCGGAGTAGCCGCAGCGGGCCGAGACAGCCATCCGACCGTTCGGCAACGCCCGCAGGCCGAATTCCTCCGCCTCGCAGCCGGCGCCCGCCTGCTCGTCGCGCACGTCCTTCCCGCCGGGACGGACGCTGCGGAGCTTGTTGGGCGCCTGGTTGATCCGCTCCTCGTAATACACCCGGCCGTCGGACAGCCAAGCCACGTCTCGCACCGAGCCGCTACCCCGTCCCATCAGTCGCCCTGCGTATTCAGCAACCACGGCGCGCTGCTGTCCACCAGCATCGCCCGGACGACGGGTGGTCGGGTGAGGTCCGGCCGCCGATGACGTCGCGGACATTGTTCCACAGGTCGATCTTGCTGTTGACCGTGCCCGATCGCCCACACCTCGACGTCGTGCCCGGGTGATCCGGATGCCGACCTGCGCGACGTCGTTCTGGACGTCCGCGCACGCGGTGTCGGTACGGGCGCGCCCTAGCTGGAGAAGCCGGTGCGCCAGGTCGGGTACTGCGGCCGCCAGCCGCGGGAGCGGGCCAGGCGGTTCGACGCGCCGCGCGCCCACGGCGTGCGGGCGTCGCTGGCTTCGGGCGCGGGGACGCCGAGCGCCGCGGCCAGGACCGGCACCCAGTCGCGGCCCTCCGCCGGCTCGTCGTCGACGACGTTGACCGGACCGGCAGGCCAGCCGAGCGCTTCCACGGCGGCGCTCGCGGCGTCGGCGACGTGCACGAACGAGCTCACCGACCGATCGGCGGCGATGCTGCCGAGGAACGGCGCGCCCGGGTCGCCGGCGAGGGCGGCGGCGACCGCGCCGCCCAGCGCGTACCAGGTCCCCGGCCCGTAGAAGACGCCGTACCGCAGCGACACCGCCGCGCCGATCTCGCCCGCGATCTCCTCCATCGCCCGCACCGCGTCCGCGGTCGCACCCCGCGGCGGCGCCGCGCCGGTGTCGAGCGGCACGGACTCGTCGGCCGGCCCCTCCCCCGGCTCGTACGCGAACGCCAGCGACTGCAGCACGAACCGTCCGGCGCCCGCCTCACGGGCGGCGTCGACGAGGTTGCGGGTGCCCACCTCACGCAGCCGGTCGTTCGCCGCCCCGTCCGCCCCGGCCAGGTCGGTGAGCTGGTTCATGACCGCGTCCGGCGCGGCCGCCGAGACGATCCGCCGCAGGCCGTCCCGGTCGAACACGTCGCCCACCGCGGCCTGCGCGCCGGTTCCCCGGATCCATTCGGTACCGCCGGCAGTGCGCGACACCCCGGTGACCTCATGCCCGGCGGCGACCAGCATGGGCACGAGCTGACGACCGACCGCACCCGTCGCCCCCGCAACCAGGATCCGCATGGTGGCGACGGTACGTCGCCGCCGGGTGAGCTCCCGAGGTGACGCTCAGCCGTGCCGGCCGAGGTGGGCGGTGAGGCGCTCCCAGTTCCCCGAGCCGATCGCGGCCTTCTGCGCGTCGGTGAAGGGCGCGTCCTCGAGGAACGAGCGGGCAACGCCGTTGGCGGTGTCCAGGAACGGGAAGCCGCCGGGACGGGTGCCGAAGGTGTAGGGGTAGTCGGTGGAGTACACCATGCGTTCGGTGCCGACGATCTCGGCAGTCCAGCGCAGGTATCGCTCAGAGACGGTGCCGCTGCCGGCGATCCAGAAGTTCTGCCGGAAGTAGTCCAGCAGCGGCCGCGGCAGCTTCGCATTGTGGGCGAGGATGCCGGTGTGGTCGAGGTAGAACAGCACCAGCTCGCCCCAGTGCCCGGCGACGACCTGCAGGTCGGGGTGTCGGTCGAAGACGCCGGAGAAGATCATGCGCAGATATTGCACACCGAGGTCGTAGTACCAGCCCAGACCCGCGGTGCCCAGCCCGAAGCCGGTCGGGCCAAGACCCGAGTAGTACGCGTCCATGACGGCCGGCGCGGGGACCTGCGGGTGGAAATGCAGCGGTACACGCAGCCGTGCGGCGGTCGCGTACAGGTCGTCGTACGCGGCAGAGTCGGCCAGCTCGGTACCCGTGCGGCCGTACAACATCGCGCCCTTGAACCGCAGCTCGGTCACGGCGCGTTCGAGCTCGGCCGCCGCGGCGGCAGGGTCCTGCGTGGGAAGCGCCGCCCAGGCGGCCAGCCGGTCGGGGTGTTCGGCCACGATCGCGGCCAGCGCGTCGTTGGCGTCCCGGGCAACGGCGGGAGCGTCGGCCTTGGTGAGGTTCTGCACGCCCGGTGAGTTCAGCGACAACACGGCCGCGTCGATGCCCTGGTTGTCCATATCGGCCAGGCGCTGCCCGCCGGTGCTGCGCAGGCGGCGCGCGAACGGGTCGTCGCCCCAGCCGAGGTGCGGATTCGGCGCCACCCCGTTCGCTTCCCAGGCTTGCAGGATCAGCGGCAGGGCGATGTGCTCTTCCAGGCCGACGATACGGATGCGCTTCGGCATGGGGGATCCCTTCCGTAGGTGTAGGCCGACCGTAACAACGCAAGTATCACGATAACAAGGTACTGTTATCGTGATAACGAACTCAGGTGGAGGAACGATGGCTGCCGAACGCTCGGCGACCCGGGCCGCGATCATCGCCGCGGCAGCGGAGCTGCTGGACGAAGGGGGTGCGCGCGCCGTCACGACCCGAGCCGTCGCGGAGCGCGCCGGTGTCCAGGCGCCGGTCATCTACCGGCTGTTCGGCGACAAGGGCGGGCTCGTCGAGGCCGTCGCCGAAGCCGCGATGGAACGCTACGTGCGCTCCAAGCTGACTGCCGAAGGCGCGACGCTCGACCCGGTGGACGCGCTGCGCGCCGCATGGCAGCAACACGTCGAGTTCGGGTTGGCCAACCCCGAGCTGTACCAACTGATCAGCCGGCCCGGCTTCAAGGAGCGCGCACCCGCAACCGAACAGGGCATCGACGTCCTCCGCGGCCTCATCCAGGCCATGGCGACCGCCGGCGTCCTCGTCGTCCCTGAGCGCCGAGCGCTCGAGATGCTGCACGCCGCCGGCACCGGAGCGGTGCTGGCACTCCTGTCGAACCCACCCCACGACCGGGACCTGGAACTGCCCGACGCCATGCTCGACGCCGTGCTGACAGCCATCTGCCGGCCGCCAGCCACACACGCCCCTGCGCACACCCTTCACCACAGCACGCTGGTGGACGAGCTCACCGGACTGACCGACGCGGAACGGGTTCTGCTGCGCGAATGGATCTCGCGCAGCGAACCCAGGGCCTGACTGTGTGCCCCTGGGCGGATCAGCGCCGCTGAGAGCGTGAGCGCAATCAGGGCGACACCCTCACGCTGTGAGCACGTCGTACAGGTCGGGCCGACATGCAAGGGCGGCGTCGCGCAGGGCGGCTACCCGGGCGACCTGGGCGTCCGCGGGTAGCGCCCGCAGGGTGGACAGTGCCGTGCCGACCAGCTCGCGCAGCGGTGTCCACAGGGACTCCGGTGCGGTGCCCACGTCCCGCAGCCAGAGTCCGGCGGCGATCCGGGCGGCGTCGATGCGGTTCCACGCGCTGGTGTCGTCGGCGGCGGCGCCGCACTTCCAGGTACCGGCTCCTTCGAGAATGTCGTCCTCGATCGAGCCGCCACTGGTACTGATGGTGCCGTCGACGCCCACCGTGAGGCTCAGGTGGACGGTGTCGCGGCGCTGTTCGACGACGTGGCCCAGGGCACGTTGTGGATACACCGCCACCGCTGCGCCCTCCGTCAGCCCGACGCCGCACGGCCCTGAGAGACCTCGGACCCTGGGTCCTCCACAGGCGGACAGTTCGGCATACCCGCTGTTGCGGTATCGGCATCATGAGGTGGCCGGGCACCTACACGTCGGGCATGGCGATGAGCAGTTCCATCGCGGTGACGATGAGGTTGTGGGCGCGAACGGTCAACATGGTGACCATCGCGTGCGCGTTCGGCCGGGCCGTCTCAGCCAGGGCCTGCAAGGCGTCCAGGTCCTGGTTGAGGCGGGTGACCGCCTCGGCAAGGTCGGCGGCGGTGGCACCGGCGAGGTCTTTGCCGATCTCGTCCAGCGCGAGGCCGCTTGCCTCGAGGTGCCGGATGGTGCCAATCAGGTCGACGGTCGCCGGGTCGTAGAGCCGGAACCCGCCGTCGCTGCGCTGTGCCGGGGCGATGAGGCCGAGGTTGGTGTAGAAGTCGACCGTACGTTTGCTGACCCCGGCCGCCGCGGCGAGTTCACTGATGCGCATCAGGTCGGCCACGACCAGCTCCTTTCAGCAACCGTACAGCATCACGTGTTAGTGTCTAGTTCGTGGCTGATACTACCGGCACTGCCGGCGGTGTGTGCCGGCCGCGGACGCCGGCTGACGGGCCCGCCGGCGCCCCAAGGGCGGTGCGGGGTGGCGACACTGCCGCGCTGATAGCGATTGGGCTGCCCCTGGCCCTGGCGGCGACGGCGGAGAGGCAGGTGCGCGACAGGTGTTGCCGGTGACTGGCCGGCTGCCGTTCGCGCCGTCCGGCGCCCGTCCTGGCATCCTTGTCACCGCACTGCTGGCCGGGCATGTCGCGGTGCCGCACCTCGGTGCGGGGCTGGCACCGCTGATCGGCGTGGGCGTGCTGTCCACGGCGGCCGGCCTGTCGATCTCGGTAGGACGCACGCCGCCGATCGCAACTGCGCTTGCAGATGGTGCTGGGTGAGCCGGCACAGGGAAGCCCGGCCATCACGAACCCGGAGACTGAAGGCCACTACGGCCGGAATGACGGCCGTCGGAACAGGTTCGCTGGCTGCCGCACGCACGCTGCACCCGCAGCAGAGCGTGATCTCGGCGACCCACAGCATGCGTGAGCACCGCGGCGGCCCAGGTCGCCATCGTGGCTTGGTTTTGGGGAGCGGCGAACACCTCCTGGAACAGGTCATCGGCCAGTTCCAGGACGACACCCACCCCATCGTCGCCGCCCATGCGGTCACTACCACACCAGGAACAGGGCGTCACGAGCTAACCACCCTGCCGGGAAGTGCCACCACATCAGGAGAGGAACGGAACATGGTGTTCAAGAAACTACTGGCCAGTCTGGGATTCGGCGGCGTCGAGGTCGATACCGTCCTATCGCCGCAACCGGCCACGCCGGGAGGGTCGTTGTCCGGACAGGTCAACCTACGCGCGAAAGGCGATGCCGACATCGCCGGCATCCACCTGCTGCTGGTCGCCACTGGCCAGCCCGGCCAGCCCGGCCAGCCCGGCCAGCCCGGCCAGCCCGGTGAGGTGGAACTGGCCCGTCATACCGTATCCGGGCCGATGAAGGTGACCTCCGGCGCTACCCCGTCGATCCCGTTCACCATGGCCGTGCCGTCGCACGCCCCGTTCACTGTCCTGTATGGACAGCAGCTGCCCGGCATCAACATCGGTGTCCGCACTGAACTGACGGTGGCCTCTGGCAGCGCCAAGGGCGACTTCGACCCGGCCCGTCTGGACGCCTCCCCGGCGCACCAGCACATCATAGACGCCTTGGGTATCATCGGCTGCCGCTTCGTGCGCAACGAACTGCGCCCGGGCAACACCTCCGGCGTCAATGCCCCTGCGGCACAGGCGATCACGTTCCTCGCCCCGGTCCCGGAAGGGCAGCACCCCGGCCCGCACATCCCGCAGATCGTCTTCCTCCTCGCCGGTGACCACGACGGGATGACGGTGGTCGCGGAGCTCGCGGGACGGCCGGGAGCCGGTGACCGGCATCATCTGTCCACAGGCGACATCGACGGGCTGTCCACCACCGAGGACGGCTGGATCGGCGAGGTCGACCGGTGGGTCAGCAGCATCCTGGAGAAGCTGTCGCAACCCGCCCCGGTGGCACCCGGAGCGTTCCTGCAACCTGGCGCACCCGGGCACCCGCAGCCGGGCTACGGCCAGCCCGTGTACGGCTCACACGCGCACCAGGGCTACGCCTACAGTGGCCACGGCCAGCACGGCGGCTACAAGTACGGCGGCTACCAGCGCAAACCCGGCATGGGCGCGGGTGGAATGATCGCTGCCGGGGTCGGCGGCGCGGCGTTGGGCTTCCTGGGCGGGATGGTGCTCAGCGACATGATCGGCGACGCCATGTCCCCGGACGTGGCCGACGCTGCCGGAGCAGCCGGGGATGCCGGCATGGGTGACGCGGGCTTCGGCGATGCCGGTTCGGACGGTGGCGGGTTCGACGACTTCGGCGGCGACTTCTAGCCACCGCTGAGGTTCGGGCGGGCAGGGCTGCGAGCTGCTGCCCGCCGTATCCGGCCGGTGGCCGCCCTCATCAGGCCGCACCGGCCGGGCTTCCTCCGCGCCTCAAATCGAGTGAAGGGAAGATCTGTGCAATCGTCGAATCCGGTGCTGGGTCGACTGTCCGCCGCCGCGTACCAGCCCACCTACCAGGTCCCCGGCGGGCACGACGTCCAAACCGGACGCCGCGATGTGATGAGCATCGACGATGTCGTCGTCAAGACGGTGTCGCTGCTCGGCGCCGCGGCCCTGGCCGCCGGGGTGACGTGGGTACTGGTGCCGGTGCAGTCGATCGGCCCGGTGTGGATCGCTTCCATGCTCATCGGGCTGGTCCTGGGGCTGGTCATCTCGTTCGCGCAGATCACCAACCCGGTGATCCTGTTCGCCTACGCCCTGGTCGAAGGAGTTTTCCTGGGGGCGGTCTCCAAGGCCTACGAAACCCGGTGGAACGGCATCGTCCTACTCGCGGTCATCGCCACCCTGAGCGTCTTCTTCGTCATGGCCGCCCTGTACAAGGCCCGGATCATTCGGGCATCGGCGAAGTTCACCCGAATCGTCATCGGCGCCGCCGCCGGCCTAGCGGTTGTGATGCTGCTCAACGTGGTCATCACGATGTTCACCGGATCGGCCGGGCCGCTGCGTGACGGCGGACCGTTCGCCATCCTCTTCAGCCTCGTCTGCATCGTCGTCGCGGCGCTGATGTTCGTGATCACCTTCAACCAGATCGAAGAAGACATCGCCGCCGGGCTGCCCCGCAACCACGGCTGGCTCGCCGCGTTCGGCATCCTCGTCGAACTCGTCTGGCTCTACCTGGAGTTCCTGCGCCTGATCTCCTACTTCCAAGAGGACTGAGCGACGCGCTGGAACCCGTCTGCTGCGTGCGGCGTCGCCACCATCAGCACGGCCCAGTAGCCACAGGAGTGGCGGGCGCTCGCGCAACCGGGCATCAGCACGGTCATCCACCTGCGCACCCTGCACCTGGGCCCGGACGAACTGATGGTCGCCGCGAAGATCGGGGTCACCGCCACCGACGACGGCACCCGCATCACCACCCTGATCGACACCGCCGAAGCCCGCATCCGCGCCGCCGTGCCCGCAGCGACAGTCATCTACCTAGAACCCGACATCCACCGCCCAGCTGCGGACCCAGCCATCTAGCGCAGCGCACCGGAAACCGGCTACGTGGCAGCACCTCGGCCGTAACCTTCAAGGAGACGTCATGCACAGTAACCTGTTCGCCGCCGAAAACCTGGAGAAAGCATCCGCCCAGCCCGGGATGCGACTGCAGAACAAGTCCATGCTCAAAGTCGACCTCGACGGTGAATGCTTCGCCCGCACCGGATCCATGGTCGCCTACCAAGGCCACGTCCAGTTCACCGCACTCGGATCCGGCGGCGCCGCGAAGTGGCTCAAGTCGAAACTGACCGGTGAAGGCGTGCCACTGATGAGACTGGCCGGCAAAGGCGACGTCATGCTCGCCGACCGGGCCAAAGAGATCCATCTCATCGACCTCGGCCCGGGCGACGCCATCACCGTCAACGGTGCCAACATTCTGGCCTTCGATACCACGGTGACGTACGACATCAAAATGGTGCAGGGCTTGGGCATGCTCTCGGCCGCAGGCATGTTCAACTGCGTCTTCACCGGCCCCGGCCGCATCGCTGTCACCACCGACGGCTACCCATTGACCCTCACGGTCGACGAACCCACCTACGCCGACCCCCAAGCCGCCATCTGCTGGTCAGCCAGCCTGCAAACCGGCTACCACCGCGCCGACCAACTCGGACTCGGCACCCTCATCGGCCGATCCACCGGCGAAACATTCACCATGAGCTTCACCGGCCAAGGATTCGTCATCGTCCAGCCCAGCGAACAGACCCACTGACACCCAACGTGACAGTACGGCCTGACACCCACGGCATCTGGTGGGCCTTGCCATCCCACGGCCCACCGGCTGCCGGGACCTCCCGCATGTTCAACGAATCCCAACAGCGGGGTCGCTGCACAGCGACCCTGCCCAGGTGTGGTCGCCCGGACGACACGGACAAACCCCACCATCAACCTGGCAACAAGGAGTAAATGTCTGTGGGCGGCTATAGCACCCAGATCCTACTGGTGCTCGTATTGATCCTGCTCAACGGCGCCCTGTCCGGCAGCGAGATGGCCTTGATCTCCCTGCGCGAATCGCAGATTCAACGGCTGGAACGCACCTCACGAGGCGGGCGGGTCCTGGCACGCCTGTCACGAGACCCGAACCGGTTCCTAGCCACCATCCAGATCGGTATCACCCTGGCCGGGTTCCTCGCCTCAGCGTTCGCCGCCACCTCACTGGCCGAGCCGTTGATCACACCGCTGGACCTGCTCGGCAACGCCGCCGAACCGGTCGCCATCATCGCGGTCACCCTGATCCTCACCTTCATCACCCTCGTACTCGGCGAACTCGCACCCAAACGCATCGCCATGCAACGCGCTGAAGGATGGGCGCTCGCCGCGGCCCGGCCCCTCGATTGGCTCGCCACCGCGGCGCGACCCTTCGTATGGCTGCTCGGCAGATCCACCAACCTGATCGTGCGAATCACCGGCGGCGACCCGGGCGCCAGCCGCGAAGAAATCACCACCGAGGAAATCCGGGAACTGGTCGTCGCCCAGCGCGGATTCACCGCCCAGCAACGCGACATCATTTCGGGCGCCTTCGACATCACCGAACGCGACCTCCGCGACATCCTGATCCCCCGCAACCACGTCATCACCCTGCCCGGCTCCCTGCCAGCCGTCGCAGCACTGCAGCTGCTGGCCGGCTCCGGGTACACCCGCGCCCCCATCGTTGGCCCCGGCGGCCTCGACGACCTCATCGGCGTCGTGCATCTCCGCGACCTACTCCCCGCCGACGGCGGCCCCACCGCCGCCGACCGAGCCCGCCAGCCGCTGCTGCTGCCCGAGACGCTGCACGTCGCCGACGCCATGCGCCAGCTGCGCCACCAACGTGAACAATTCGCCCTCGTCGTCAACGAACACGGCTCCATCGACGGCATCGTCACGATGGAAGACATGGTCGAAGAAGTTGTCGGCGAAATCTATGACGAAACCGACCGTGACGTCGTGGCCGTCATCCGAGAAGCAGACGACGTGTTCCTGGTCCCAGGATCCTTTCCCGTCCACGATCTGCCCGACCTCGGCATCGACGTCCACAAGATCGCTAATGCGGACTACACCACAGTCGCCGGGCTGGTCCTCGACCGGCTCGGACACATCCCCAAGGCGCCAGGCGAAACCGTCGCCCTACCCAGATTCACCGCCGAAATCACCGAGATCACCGGCCGCTCCATCACCCAAGTACGGCTCCGACTCACCAGCCGCAACGAGCGCAGCACCAGCCGTATCTAGACCAGTCCACGGCTCAGCCATACGGCTGCTTCGGCGAGGTCGGCCGATCCCGGGCGGGTCTCGTCCCGATCGGCCAGCATCGGGCCACGCAGAAACCACGCCGTCAGCGGCCCGTGGGAGACTGGTGTGAATCGGTGGTTGGCCGAGGTTCGGCCGCCATCATGGTGGTGGCTGACGTTGCTGGGGAAGGCCGCGATGTGGTCGCGGTCGCCCGCGAGGGCGAGGCGTCGATCGCGCAGATCCACCGCGACGCAACGGTGTCGATGTGGAAGAAGTCGGTGGCGAGCAATCGCGGGCCCGGGTGCGCAGAAAGGCGTCGCCGGTTAGTGTCCACGCCGCGCGGCATCTGACCGGCCGCGCATCCGCTCGGCGCGGCGACTGTCGAAGCCGACACGATCGGCGAGCACGTCTGCCGCGACCTGCTCGCCGATCTCGCCGAGGCGCGCTGGCCCGCTACATCCGCTGATCGGCGACGCGCACCGGCTGGCCACGCCCTGGGCTACGCGATGACGACAGCGACGCCCTTGTCCCGGAACTTCGCCAGCTCAGCCGGAGGGGCCGAGGCGTCGGTGACCAGCGTCCACTTCGGGGGCATCACGGCCCATGCGTGGAACGGGGCCTGACCGATCTTCGCGCCGTGGGCCAGCACGTAGATGTGGTCCGCCCGGCTCATCATGAGCTCCTTGAGCCGTGTCTGCTCAAGGTCCTTCTCGTTGATGCCGCGGTCGGCGCGCACCCCGTCGGCGCCCATGAAGGCCCGGTCGAACGACATGCGCTCCAGGGCCGCCTCGGTGACCGGGCCGATGAAACTCTGACTGAGGGTCCGCAGCCGCCCGCCGAGCAGGATGATCTCAAGCGTGTCGACCTCGGCGAGCACGTCGAGCGCGGTCAGCCCGATCAGGGACACCGACAGGCTGCTGAAGCCGGTGAGGAGTTGAGCGAGGGCGGTCGTGGTTGAGCCGGCGTCGAGCAGGATGTTCTCCCCGGCCACGATCTGCCCGGCTGCCCAGGTGGCGATGGCCTGCTTGGCCGCATAGGCGTCGCCGAGCCGCTGGCGCAGCGACGCCTCCGGGTGCGGCTCAAGGCTGAGTGCGCCGCCATAGGTGCGGGCGAGCTTGCCCTGCGCGGTGAGCAACGCGAGGTCGCGGCGGATGGTGGACGGCGTGACGCCGAGCTCGACGGACAGCTGCTCCACGCTGGTCAGCCCGTTGGTCGCAGCCATCTGAACGATTCGGTCGCGACGTTGCAACGATCGCTGCCTGCTCATATCTGAGGCACACTATCCGACGCGGTCAACCGGTCACCGGCTGCGGCGCCATGGCGGCGGCCAGCCGGAGCGCCTCGATCATCGACCGGTGGTCGACGGTGCCGGTGCCGGCGATGTCGAACGCCGTGCCGTGGTCGACGGAGGTGCGGATGACCGGCAGGCCGACAGTGATGTTGACGCCGGCCTCCAGGCCGAGGACCTTGACCGGGCCGTGGCCCTGGTCGTGGTACATCGCTACGACGAGGTCGTGGTCGCCGCGGCCGGCCAGGAAGAACAGCGTGTCGGCGGGCAGCGGGCCGCGGACGTCGATGCCGGCGGCCTGGCATGCCTTGACGGCCGGGACGATCTTCGAGTCCTCCTCGCCGCGGCCGAACAGCCCGTTCTCCCCGGCGTGTGGGTTGATGCCGCAGACGCCGATCTTCGGGTTGGGCACGCCCGCGTCCACCATGGCGCGGTACCCCCGGCGGATGGTGCGCTCGACGAGACCCGGCTCGATGCGGTCCACCGCGTCGAGCAGGCCGACGTGGGTGGTCACGTGGATGACCTTCACCTTCGGCGTCGACAGCATCATCGACACCTCGTCGGTGCCGGTGAGGTGCGCCAGCAGTTCGGTGTGGCCGGGGTACACGTGCCCGCCGGCATGCAGCGCCTCCTTGTTCAGCGGCGCGGTACAGATCGCCTGCACCGCGCCGGTCATCGCCAGCTCGGCGGCGACCCGGATGTAGTGGTACGCGGCGTCGCCGGCGACCGGGGAGAGCTGCCCGAACGGCAGGTCGGCAGGGAGGAGCCCGAGGTCGATGACGTTGATGCGCCCGTCGGTGAAGACGGCGTCGGTGATGCCGTCGATCGCGACGATCTCCGGGGTGAGCCCGAGGATGCCGGCAGCCCGCCGGAGCCGTGCGGCGTCGCCGATGACGACGCACCGGGCGGTCCCCGCGATCTCGGGATCCAGGAGCGCGCGGACGACGACCTCGGGGCCGACACCGGCGCCGTCGCCCATGGTCACGGCGATGTAGGGACTGCTGGTCATGCGGGCTCCTTCGGGTCCTTGGGGTGGGAAAGCACGGTGCGTACGAGCCCGGCGAGCGACGCCGGCCCGCCGAAGCTGCCGGGGCGGGTCGCGACGACCCGCCCCGTCCCGGTGGTCGACACCACCGCGCCCTCGCATCCGTACGCCGGTCGGAGGCGGTCGACACCGAGCCGGTCGAGCACCGCGCGGGCGGTCTCCCCGCCGGTGAGGATCAGGGCGCGCCCGTCGCCGGCCGTTGGGGCAACGGCCTCGGCGAGCGCGCGGGCGAGCCGTGCCGACAGGCCGGCGTCGACGTCGCCGGAGCCGTCGAGGCTTACCGCCACGCAGCGGGCGCCGGCCAGCCGGGCCGTGAGCTCGCGCCCCGTCCCGACCGGGTCGGTGAGCAGCGCGTGCGGGTCGAGGCGCACGACGGCGTCGGCCTCGGGCGCCAGGACGTCCAGCTGTCCGGCGAGGGACGGCGCGCAGGTGCCGGCCACGACCAGCACGGCGTCGGCGGCCGGCGGGCGGCGGTCGACCGCGAGCGGGCCGGCGGGGTCGGCCGGCATGGCGCGGGCCGCGGCGGCGACGAGGCCGGCGGAGCCGACCAGTACCGGCGGCGTGGGCAGCAGGGCGACGGCGGCGTGGATCGCGTCGAGGTCGGCGTCGGTCTCGGCGTCGCAGACCGGGACCAGGCTGCCGGCGACGGCCGCGCCGAGTGCGCGGGCGAGGCCGTCCGCTCCGCCGCGCACGACCGCGAGCGGCACGGTCACGGTGGCCATCGGGGCGAGCGCGTCGGCCACGGTCCGCGGCGCCGCGCCGGGCTCGGCGTGCCAGAGCGCGGTGGCGTGCAGCGGCGTCCCGCCGACGTGCGGCACGCCGCCGACGACCGTCCGGCCGGCGGCGGGCAGCGCGGTGGCGACGACCGGCGCGGTGCGGAGCAGATCGCGCAGGGCGGTGACTTCGGCGGCGATGTTGCCGCGCAGCAGGGAGTCGACCTTCTTGAGCACCGGCACGCCGGCACGGCCCGCGATCGCCGCCATGACGCGGCCGGCGGCCTGGGCAGGGGCCAGTCCCCGCGAGTGGGTGTCCACCGCCACCACACGGAACCCGTCCGCGGAGCCGGCTACTGCATCGAGTGCGATCGAGATGCGCGTTGTGCGCAACAGGAAGGTGGCCGCAGCTTCGCAGGCGCCGCTGAGATCGTCGGCGACGATCGCCACGTCTGACATGCGGTAGCTCCATCAATCAGCTCGTTTGTTCGCGGATGGGAATGCGTTCCGGGCGGTGTGGAAGTGGTTGAGTTGCCCGTAGTGGCGCGAATGACGCTAGCGGCATTGCGCACAACGCGCAACTATGCCATCGTGTGCGCACCGTCCAGTGGCCTCGGTCACAAAACGGATGGGACCTAGCCGCCACGAGGAGGAAGTCATGTCCGGGACATTTGCGAGGACCGACACCCCATTCATCCGGTCGGACGCAGGAGTCTCACGCCGCGCGCTGCTGCAGTTCGCCGGTCTGGTCGGACTCGGCACCACCATGGGCGCCGCCCTCGTCGCCTGCGCCGGGCCGCAGAGCGGCGACGACGACGGATCGGGCGCGGGCGGCAAGCTCAGCATCGTGCTCAACCGCAACCTGGTCAGCCTCGACAACAAGCTCAACCAGTACGACGCGGCGGTCACCGTCCAGCGGGCGGTGCGCCAGGCGCTGACCGCGATCGGCAAGGACCTGCGCCCGCAGCTCGTGCTCGCCGAGTCGTTCGAAGCCACGTCGGCGACCAAGTGGACGGTCAAGCTGCGCCAGGACATTCACTATTCGGACAAGGCGCCGGTCACCGTCGAGGACGTCGAGGCCGCGCTCAAGCTCTACTTCCAGGTCAAGGCCGGGTACGTCGCCTCGCAGTTCCCCGAGCAGCCGACCCTCACCAAGATCGACGACCGTACCTTCACGCTGACCACCGTCAAGCCGCTCGTCACGCTCGACTCGCTGATGTCGAACATCCTCATCACCCCGGCCAAGGCCAACAAGGCGGAGGAGCTGCGCGACGGCATCGGCACCGGGCCGTTCACCGTCGCGTCGGCGGACTCCGGCACCGGCACCTACAAGCTGGTGCGCAACGAGAACTACTGGGGCGAGAAGGCGCTGCTCCAGGAGATCAGCATCTCCTACCAGGAGGAGGAAGGCGCGCGCGTCATCGCCATCACCTCCGGGCAGGCCGACGTCATCGACACCATCACCCCGGAGTCGGCCACCTCACTGAAGAAGAACAAGGACATCGACCTCGTCCAAGGCCCGGGCACCCGGCTGATTCACCTGTTCTACAACTTCCGCAAGCCGCCGGGCCACCCGCTCGCCAACCCCCGGGTCCGCGAGGCGCTCAGTTACGCGGTCGACCACGACTCGCTCATCTCGAGCCTCATGAACGGCGTCGTCACGTCCGCTGAGGGCGTGGTGCCCAAGACGCTCGCCGGGTTCGTGCGCACCGGCCAGTACGCCTATGACGCCGCGAAGGCCAAGCAGATGCTCACGGCTGAGGGCGTCACGAATCTCAACCTCACGATCATCTGGGAGGAGTCCGAGTTCGCGGGCGCGGCGCGCGTCATGGAGGCCCTCGTCCCCATGCTCGCCGACGTGGGTGTGAAGGCGACGCTCAAGGAGATCCCCAAGGGCGGCGAGATCAACAGCTGGCGGCGCGGCGAGGCGGGCGACTGGGACGTGCTCGGCAACGGCTACGGCAACCAGACCGGCCTCGCCCTCACCAACCTGCAGGGCCAGTACGGCGGCACCGCCGAGAAGGAGAAGACCCGCGACACGTACCACGGGTTCGTCTTCCCGGAGGTCACGGCGCTGCTCGACCGGGCGAGCGGCGAGCCGGACACGGCCAAGCGCAACGACCTGCTCAAGCAGGCCCAGGAGAAGATCTGGGTGCAGTGGCCGGCCATGTGGGCGTGGACCCCCGACAACGTCCTCGCCAAGCGCAAGCGCGTCACGACGCTGGAGCTGTCGCCAGCCAACTCCTACGAGCTGTCCAAGGTCAAGGTCTCGGACTGACATCATGCGGCGTTACCTGCTCAAGCGTCTCGGGCAGAGCATCCTCACCGTGTGGTTCACCGTCACCGCGGTCTTCGTGCTGCTGCGCCTGGCGCCCGGCGACCCTGCGGTGAACTACGCGCCGCCCAACCCGACCAGCGAACAGCTCGACGCGGTGCGGCACGAGTTCGGGCTGGACCAGCCCGTGCTCGTGCAGTACCTCACCTATCTCAACCGTCTGGTGCACGGCGACATCGGCGAGTCGTTCCAGTTCCGGCAGTCCGCGCTGCAGGTGGTGCTCGACCGCCTGCCGTACACGATCACCCTGGCCCTCGCGGCCATCGTGGTCACCGCGCTGCTGGCCATCCCGCTGGGCGTGTGGATGGCCCGGCGCGGCAACACGGCGCCCGAACTCGGGGCGAACATCGCCACCATCGCGGCGCAGTCGATGCCGGACTTCTGGATCGGCTTCGTGCTGCTCATCGTCTTCGCGGTGAACCTGCAGTGGTTCCCGCCGTCCGGGTTCACGTCGATGAGCTCGATCGTGCTGCCCTGCCTGACGATCGTAGTGCTCCAGGTGGCCCTCATCTCCCGGCTCGTGCGGCGGGAGATGACGGTGAACCTCACGGCGCCCTACGTGACCATCGCCCGCTCGCGCGGCGTCTCGGAGCGCCGGCTCACCTGGCGCTACGCCTTCAGCAACTCCTCGATCCCGGTCGTGACGGCGCTCGGCACCAGGTTCGCCGCGATGCTCAACGGCGTCGTGATCGTCGAGGTCGTGTTCCAGTGGCCTGGAGTCGGCGAGCTGGTGGTCGACGCGCTGCAGCGGCGCGACTTCCCGCTGATCCAGGCGACCGTACTCGTGACGGTCGTGCTCGCGCTGGTCGTCCAGTTCCTCGTGGACCTGCTGTACCCCTTCATGGATCCCCGCGTCCGGCTCGGTCAGGAGGCAACCCGATGAGCGACGTCGCCGTCCCGCCCCGGGTCCTGCGCCGGTCCGCCGCTGCGCGGCGCGCCCGGTACAGCACCGTCAAGATCTGGGCCGGCGCGATCTGCGCAGGCGTGGTCATCGTCCCGGTGGCGCTCGCGCGGGTACTGCCGCTGCCGGATCCGGTGCGCGGTGTGCTCCGCGAGACGTCGCTACCCCCGCTGAGCCCGGGGCACCTGCTCGGCACCGACCCCAACGGCCGCGACCTGCTCTCGCGGATGCTGTTCGGCGGCCAGACGTCACTGCTCATCGGCCTGCTCGCCATCCTGCTCTCCGGCGTCATCGGCATCGTGGCCGGCGCGGCCGCCGGCTACCTCGGCGGCTGGGTCGACACCGTGGTCTCGCGCCTGCTCGAAGCGCAGATGTCCCTGCCACTACTGCTCATGCTGCTGCTCGTCGTCGCGCTCTTCGGACCGTCGGTGCCGGTCATCACGGTCGTGATCGCCGTCGCGCAGTGGCCCGAGCCGGCCCGCCTCACCCGGGCGCTCGTGCTCGTCGAGCGCGAGAAGCCCTACGTGGCGGCCGCGCAGACCCTCGGGCTGAGGCGACTGACGATCATCGCCCGGCACATCATCCCGAACATCCTGTCCCAGGCGCTCGTCGTGGTGCTGCTGCTGCTCGCCCAGGCCGTACTGCTGGAGAGTGCGCTGAGCTTCCTCGGCGCCGGCGTCCAGCGCCCGTACCCGACCTGGGGCGGCATCATCTCCGACGGCCGTGAGCTGTTCGTCACCGGCACGTGGTGGCTGGTCACCGTGCCCGGCATCGCCATCGCGCTGCTGGTGCTCGGTGTCAACCTCCTCGGCGACGGGCTGCGCGACCGGGTGCGGCGGGCCAAGGCGGTGAAACCCTGATGGCGGTGCTCGAGGTGCGCGACCTGACCGTCGACCTGATGACCGGCGCTGGCGTCGTGCGGGCCGTCGACGGTGTGAGCTTCACGATCGAGGCGGGAGAGACGGTCACCGTCATCGGCGAGTCCGGCTCCGGCAAGTCGACGACCGCGATGGCGCTGCTGCGGCTGCTGCCGGACGACCTCGCGGTACTGTCCGGGCACGCCCGGATCGCCGGCAAGGACGTCGTGGCCAGCCGCCGGCACATCGGCGCGCTGCGCGGGCGAACCGTCGCGCTCATCCCGCAGGACCCGATGACCGCGCTCAATCCGATCGTCACGGTCGGCAAGCAGATGGTCGAGGCGATCCGGCTGTCCCACCGCGGCTGCTCGAAGGCCGAGGCCGGGCGCCGCGCCCTCGACCTGCTGCGCGCCGTGCACATCACGCAGCCCGAGCGGCGGCTCAAGGCCTACCCGCACGAGCTGTCGGGCGGGATGCTGCAGCGGGTACTCATCGCCATGGCACTGTCGACGGAGGCGGATCTCATCGTCGCCGACGAGCCCACCTCGGCCCTCGATGTCACCGTGCAGGCCGGGATCCTCGACCTGCTCCTGGAGATCCAGGAGCGGACCCGCGCGGCGATCCTGCTGATCACCCACGACCTCGGTGTCGCCCGGCTCATGAGCGACCGGGTGCACGTGATGCAGGCTGGGCGGTTCGTGGAGAGCGGCGCCGTCGAGGACGTCATCGACCGGCCGCAGCACCCGTACACCCGCAAGTTGCTCGACGCGCTGCCCGCGCTCGGACCGTGGGACGACCCGGCCGCCCGCACGAAGGAGACGACGCCATGACCGAGCCAGCAGCGGCGCTGCTTGACGTCCAGGGGCTCGTGGTCGAGTACGGCCACGGCCGCGAACTGCACCGCGCGGTCGACGACGTCTCGTTCCGCATCCCGCCGGGCGGTTCGCTCGCCATCGTCGGCGAGTCCGGCTCCGGCAAGTCCACCATCGCCCGTGCGCTGGTCCGGCTGGTCCGCCCGGCCACCGGGTCAATGACGTTCGACGGCGTCGACCTCGCCCGGCTCAGCCCGCGGGAGCTGCGGCCGCTGCGGCACCGCATCCAGATGGTGTTCCAGGACCCGTACGGCTCGCTCGACCCGCACCTGAGCGCCTGGCAGATCGTCGCCGAGCCCCTCGCCGTCCGGGGCGAGCGTTCCCGACAGATCCGTGAGCGCCGCGCCCGGGAGCTGCTCGACACGGTGGGCCTGCCGGCCTCGGCGGTGCACCGCAAGCCGAACGAGTTCTCCGGCGGCCAGCGCCAGCGCATCGGCATCGCCCGTGCCCTCGCCGCCGAGCCCGACCTGCTGGTGTGCGACGAGGCGACCAGCGCCCTCGACGTCTCCGTGCAGGCCCAGATCCTCGAGATCCTCTCGACCCTGCGGCGTGAGCGCGGCCTGACGTACCTCGTCATCTCCCACAACCTCGGCGTGGTGCGGGCGATCTGCGACGAGGTGCTGGTCCTGCGGAACGGCCGGATCGTCGAGCAGGGGCCGGCCGAGGACGTGCTGCACCACCCACGGGACGAGTACACGCAACGGCTGCGCCGCAGCGTCCTCGACCCGGCGCTCATCACCGGCCGCAAGCCCCGCGACGTCGTACGGCACGTCGCGGCGGCCCGTACCGCCGAGAGCGTGGCCACCGCATGAGCCTCGTTCTGGGAACGATGACGTTCGGCGACACCGCCGACGCGGACACCGCCCGTGCGATGGTCGACCTCGCCCTCGACCACGGGATCACCGCGATCGACACCGCCAACGGCTACGCGGGCGGGCGCAGCGAGCTGATGCTCGGCGAGATCCTGCGCGGGCGGCGGGACCGGGTCACGATCGCGACGAAGGCCGGTATGTACGCCGGCGACGCGGGCGGCGAGCCGCTGCTGTCCCGCAAGGGGCTCACCGCGTCGGTCACGGCAAGCCTCCGCCGCCTCGGCACCGATCGGGTCGATCTGCTGTACCTGCATCAGCCCGACCGCTCGACGCCGCTCGGCGAGACCGCCGAGGCCCTCGCCGGGCTCGTCCACGGTGGACAGATCGGTGCCGTCGGCGTGTCCAACCACGCCGCCTGGCAGATCGCCGACGTGTCCGCCGCGTGCGCGGCCGCCGGCGCGCCGCCGCCCCGCGTGGCGCAGCAGCTGTACAACCTCGTCGCCCGGCGGCTCGAGCACGAGTACGCCGAGTACGCGCTGACGCACGACATCGCGACGATCGTCTACAACCCGCTCGGCGGCGGCCTGCTCACCGGCCGGCACACGTTCGACGCGCCGCCGGACGAGGGCCGCTTCGGCTCCTCGGCGCTCGCCGCCATGTACCGCGAGCGGTACTGGAGCCGCCCGCTCTTCGACGCCGTGACCGCGCTGCAGGTGGTCGCCGACGGCGCCGGGCTCAAGCTGCCCGAGCTCGCGCTGCGCTGGCTGTTGTCCCGCGAGGTGGTCAGCGGCGTCGTGCTCGGCGGCTCGAAGACCGGGCAGCTGCGCGAGAACCTCGCCGCCACCGCCCGGGGACCGCTGCCGCCCGACGTCCTCGCCGCCTGCGACGAGGTCGGCCGCATCCTCGCCGGGCCGATGCCCGCCTACAACCGGTGACCCGGAGGGAACCCGTGACCGACGCCCGTACCTTCACCGACCGCCTACGCCGCCGCGAGCCCGCGGTCGGCTACTGGATCGCCCTCGACTCGCCCGTGTCGACCGAGCGCATCGCCCGGCTCGGCTACGACTACGTCTGCCTCGACCTGCAGCACGGCCTCATCGGCTACGAGGGCATGCTGCGCGGTCTCACCGCGATCGACGCCGGCGGCCGCTCGGCCGGCCTGGCGCATGGACATCGAGCGGGAGCGCGGCATCACGATCAAGAGCCAGGCGGTCCGCA
>NZ_JBEXCY010000135.1:0-30848 GCF_040605515.1 Dactylosporangium sp. NPDC005572
GGGACGCTGGCGACACGGGCAACGACGTCGACTACGGCCACTACGAGGCGGGCGCGCCGTGGCAGGTCCACT
Source organism: Dactylosporangium sp. NPDC005572 (assembly GCF_040605515.1). Classification (NCBI taxonomy): domain Bacteria; kingdom Bacillati; phylum Actinomycetota; class Actinomycetes; order Micromonosporales; family Micromonosporaceae; genus Dactylosporangium; species Dactylosporangium sp. NPDC005572. The sequence goes on from NZ_JBEXCY010000135.1 coordinate 73, forward strand.
GCAGCAGCCGGGCGCCGTCGGCGGTGGAGTTGCCGTTGACGTCGACGCAGAGCCCGCTGTTGACGTTCTTCACGGTGTACACCCCCGCCGTGGCGGTGGGTGTGACGGTGAACTTCTGGTTGTTGGCGTTGGTGCAGGTCCACTGCTGCAGGAACGCGCCCGCGGCGGTGGAGCTGTCGATGACGTCCAGGCACTTGCCGCTGTGGACGGCCCGGAGGTAGACGGCGCCGCCGCCGGCGTCGACCGCCTGCCACTTCTGGTTGTTGCCGCCGGTCGCCGCCCACTGGATGATCTGTGCGGCGTCGGCGGTGGACACGCCGTTGACGTCGACGAGCTTGCCGCTGTGCTGCGCGGTGAGCGTCCACGTCCGCCCGGCCACGCCCGTGTTCGGCGTGCCCACGCCGTTGCCGCCGAACGTGAACGAGTCGAGGTCGAACCAGTTGTTGGCGGTGCCCTTGAACACCATGTACAGCGTGTGGGTGCCGGCCAGCGCCGCGACGTTCACCGCGGGCGTGGACTGGTAGTTGTCCCAGCCGCCGGTGTTGAGCACCGGCGTCGTCGCCAGCAGCGTGCCGGTCGGCGAGTCGGCGCGCAGCTCGATCGTGCCGCCGCCGGTCGGTGACGACAGGCGGTAGCTGACGCTGGTGATGCCGGACAGGCTCGTCGGGTGGAACGCCACCCAGTCGTTGTTGGAGATGTCACCGATGCGTTTGCCGCTCTCGGCGCCGGCCTGGTCGATGATCCGGGTGCCGGACTGGCTGGTGTAGTACTCGGCCTGCTTGTGCTTCGGCTGCAGGATGACGTTGGCGTAGCCGGTGAGCGGTGCCGCGCCACCCGCGCCGCCGTTGTCGGTGTAGTGGGCGTTGAGCACGTAGTACAGGTTCGCGCCGTCCGGGTGCCCGCCGAGCAGGTCGGTGGAGATGGTGCCGGAGCAGCCCGGGTACTCGGTGGTCTCGTGCTGGTGGTCGTCGTGGCCGAGGCCGGGGTTGACGAACACCTTGCTGCAGTCGATCGCCGCGCCGCCGGGGTCGGAGACGCTCACCGTGTACGAGACGAGGTCGCCGAAGTTCAGGAAGCCGCCGTTGGGCGGGATCGTGATGGTCACGACCGGCGCGGTGTTGCCGACCGTGATCTGGACGTTGGCGAAGCCGGTCTTGCCGGTGTTGTCGGTGACCTTGAGCTGGGCGGTGTAGTTGCCGTTGGTGGTATAGGTCTTCGCGGGGTTCGGCGCGGTTGAGGTGGTGCCGTCGCCGAATGTCCACTGGTAGCTGATCGTGTTGCCCGGGTCGGGGTCCACCGAGCCGGCGCTGCTGAACTGCACGTTCAGCGGGGCGTTGCCGTTGGTCGGGGTGCCGGTGGCCTTGGCGATGGGTGAGCGTCCACCTTGGACGTAGTCGATGCGGTACAGGCCGGAGTCGTTGTTACCGCCGCCGAAGTTGGAGCCCCACTCCAGCAGGTACAGCGAGCCGTCGGGGCCGAACTCCATGTCCATCGGCTTGTTGAAGTTGCCGGCGGGCAGGAACGGGTTGGTCCGGGTGACGGCCGTGCTGCCGTCGAAGTGGACCTCCTTGACGTAGTTGCGGGACCACTCGTAGAAGAAGTGGACACCGTCGTAGTACGGCGGGAACTTCGTCGTCGACGGGTTCGCGGCGTTGTAGCGGTACACCGGGCCGCCCATCGGCGCCGCTCCGCCGCTGCCGAGCTCGGGGAAGGTCGGCGAGGCGCCGTAGCCGTACCACAGGTTCGGCGCGACGACGGGCTTGAGGCTGGTCAGGCCGGTGTTGTTGGGCGAGTTGTTGACCGGCGCGGCGCAGTTGAACTTCGCGCCGACCACGCCGGTGTCCGGGTTGAAGGGCGCGTAGGGCTGGTTGTCGCCGTGGCAGAACGGCCAGCCGTAGTTGCCGGCGGTCTTGATGACGTTGAGCTCGACGAGGCCCTCGGGCCCGCGGTTGGTGGTCGGGCCGCCCCGGTCCGGTCCGTAGTCGGCGAGGTAGACCCACCCGTTGGCGGGGTCGATCGAGAAGCGGAACGGGTTGCGGAAGCCCATCGCGTAGACCTCGGCCCGGGTCTGTGCCGTGCCCTGCGGGTAGAGGTTGCCCGTCGGGATGGTGTAGCCGCCGGCGGCCGCCGGGCGGATGCGCAGCAGCTTGCCGCGCAGGTCGTTGGTGTTGCCGGCGGTGCGGGCGGCGTCGAGGTTGGCCTTGCCGGCCCGCCAGTCCAGCGGGGCGTACCCCTGCCAGTTGGTGTCCAGGTTCGGCGGGGTGTCGTCGCCGGTACCGATGTAGAGGTTCCCGTCGGGGCCGAAGGCGAGGTAGCCGCCGGTGTGACCGGGCTCGGGGAACGTGCGGTCGCGGTACGCGGGGATGTCGATGACGACGACCTCGCTGGCGAGGTTCAGCGTGTCGCCGCTGAGCGTGAACCGGGAGACCCGGTTGATGTCGGTCGGGCTCGCGGCGGGGGAGTGGTAGAGGTACACGTAGCCGTTGCCGGCGAAGTTCGGGTCGAGGGCCAGGCCGGTCAGCCCGTCCTCGCCGCCGGTGTAGACGCTCAGGGTGCCGGCGGTGACGGTGCTGTTCGTCGCCGGTTTGAAGATCTTCAGCTGGCCGGCCCGCTGGACGTAGAGCACCCGGCCGTCCGGCGCGACGGCGAGGGCCATCGGGTCGGCGGTGTTGTCGTCGAGGGTGCGCTTCTCGAAGTTGCCCCAGACGGTGCCGCCGCAGTCGCCGGGCGCGTTGCCGGCGGCCCACTGCACGCCGCCGAGGACGTGGTTGCGGAAGTTCGTCTCGCTGTACGACTCGATGGCGTGGCCCATGGCGGTGGTCCACACCCGGCCGCCGCTGACGTTGCGGCACCACGAGATCGGGTGGTCGGCGCCCATCGCGGCGCTGCCCGGGGTGTACGTCCGCTCGTCGGCGGTGACGAGCACGTGGACGTCGCCGCGCGGGTTCTTGTCGAAGTTGTACCACTCCTCGCTGCGGCTCCAGCGGTCCGGGAGGCCGGCCGTCGAGGGGTGCTGCTTGTCGGCGACGATCGCGGTGCCGGGCAGCACGCCGGGGGAGTGCTGCGGCATGTGCGCGCCGGCGTTGACGGTCTGGTCCCACCACGGGTACTCGGCCTCGATGCCCATGTCGGTGGCGTTGTGGACCGCGACGATGCCCTTGCCGGAGGCCAGGAAGCCCTCGACCGCCTGCCGCTGGGCCGCGGTGGTCCAGACCATGCCGGACGTCTGGAACATGATGAGCACGTCGAAGGTCGCCAGGTTGGCGGGGGTGAAGACGTTCGAGTCCTCGCTCTGCACGACCTCGAAGTTGTTGGCGGCCGCCTGCTGCTGGAACATCGCGATCCCGGCGGGGATCGAGTCGTGCCGGTAGCCGGCGGTCTTGGTGAACAGCAGGGCACGGAAAGCGGGGGCCGCCGCCGCTGGGCGCACGAGCGCCAGCGACAGCAGCATCCCCACGATCGTGCCGATGATCAATGTACTGCGACGCATGCCGTCTCCTCTGCCAGGGTGAACGGGGCGTGCGACCGCGGGCGCGCAGCATCGGCACGCGCTTCGAGGGCGTGCGAGGGCGTGCGTTGCACCAGCCGGGTCGTCGTGCCGTCCGCCGCGACGAGCAGTCAGGTCCGCGGGGGGCGTTAACAGAGGGTATTGTCCGACGGTTCAAAAGCCCCCGGGTCGGCGCGCTCAGAGTGCGGGACGGCATCGGGAGATGTCAAGTCTTCGATGATATCGGCCGTGACGTGTGACGATCGGCCGCTCAGGCGGCCCTGGCGGCCAAAATTGATCAATATACATGTTTCGGTTTGATTGCGGGATTGCGCCGCGATTCATCGAAGGTCTACGCTCTCGCCCAAGAACTTTGCTATGAGCTAGCAAAAGTAATCGGCTTTTCGGCGAAAGCTACCCACCGTGCGTCATGGAACGCGCGTGCTCTGTGTGCTTCGCAGGGTCGAACCGTCTCCATGGCTACGCTCTGTAGAGGATTCTGCGATGCCTGGATCTCCGCCGTCGCCGCTGCTCGCCCTGCGGGGCATCGGCAAGTCGTTCCTCGGGGTGCGCGTCCTCGACGGCATCGACCTCGACGTCGCGCCCGGCGAGGTGCACGCCGTCGTCGGCGAGAACGGCGCCGGGAAGTCGACCCTCATGAAGGTCATCTCCGGTGTTTACCCGCCGGACGGCGGCGTGCTCGAGCTCGACGGCACGCCGCGGACGTTCCGCGGTCCGCGTGACGCGCAACAGGCCGGCGTCGGCATCATCCACCAGGAGTTCAACCTGCTGCCGGAGCGCACCGTCGCCGAGAACGTGTACCTCGGCCGGGAGCCCACCCGCCGCGGCCTGGTCGACCGGCGGGCGATGCTCGACGGCACGGCCCGGCTGCTGACCGCCGTCGGCGAGACGTCGTTCCCGCCCGACGCCCGGGTCGGGCAGCTCGGCGTCGCGCAGCAGCAGGTCGTCGAGATCGTCAAGGCGCTCGCGCTCGACGCCCGGCTGCTCATCATGGACGAGCCCACGGCCGCCCTCGCCGACCACGAGGTCGAGCTGCTCTACGCGCTCGTGCGGCGGCTGCAGCAGCAGGGCATCGCGCTGCTGTACGTCTCGCACCGGCTCAAGGAGGTCTTCGACCTGTCGGACCGGATCACGGTGCTCAAGGACGGGCGGCGGGTGACCACTGTGGACACCGCCGCGACCACCGCCGACCAGCTGGTGCGGCACATGGTCGGCCGCGAGCTCACCAGCTACTACCCCGGCCGCGCCGAGGCGGACGACCTCGGCCCCGTCCGGCTCGCCGTCAGCGGCGGCGGCAACCACAAGCTGCGCGACATCGACCTGCTGCTGCGGGCCGGCGAGGTGCTCGGCGTCGGCGGCCTGCAGGGCTCCGGCCGCTCCGCGCTGGCCCGCGCGCTGTTCGGCGCGGCGCCGTTCACGGCCGGGCAGGTCACGCTCGACGGCGCGCCGGTGCGGGTGCGCTCGCCCCGGGCCGCGATGCGGGCCGGCATCGCCTACGTCACCGAGGACCGCAAGGGCGAGGGCATCGTGGCCGGGCAGTCCGTCCTCGACAACGCGCTGCTCGCCGGCCGCGCCGTCTTCCCGGCCTGGGCCGGTCGCGGCGCCCGCACCGTCCGGGTCCGCGAGCTCCTCGCCGCCGTCGAGGTCCGCGCCGCCGGTGAGCATCAGGAGATCCGGTACCTCTCCGGCGGCAACCAGCAGAAGGTCGTCCTCGCCCGGTGGCTCGCGCTGAGCCCGAAGATCCTGCTGTTCGACGAGCCGACCCGCGGCATCGACGTCGGCGCCAAGTCGGCGATCCACGACCTCGTGCGCAAGCTCGCCCGCGACGGCGCCGCCGTGCTCATGGTCTCCTCCGAACTGCCGGAGCTGCTCGGCATGAGCGACCGCATCCTGGTCATGCGCGACGGGCGGATCGCCGGCGAACTGCCCGCCGGCGCCACCGAGGAAGACGTCGTCGCGCTGGCCACCGGCACCGCGCGGGAGGTCTCGCGATGAACTCCGTGCTCAGCCTGCCGGCCAAGCGGCCCGCGGCACCCGGGGTGTTCCTCGCCCTGGCCCTCACCCTCGCGGTCGGCTGGGTCGTCGTCGCCATCGACGGCGGCCAGCTGTTCAACCAGTCGACCACGGTCAGCCTCCTGCACGTCGCGGCGGGCCTCGGCCTCGTCGCCGTCGGGCAGACCCTGGTCATCCTCGGCGGCTCGCTCGACCTGTCGGTCGCCTACGTGATCAGCCTCAGCACCCTCGTCGCCGCGGAGACCATGGCCGGCCGCGACGCCGCCCTGCTGCCCGCGGCCGGTCTCGTGCTCGCCATCGCCGCCGGGATCGGCCTCGTCAACGGGCTGCTGGTGACGAAGCTGCGGATCAACGCCTTCATCGCCACCGTCGGCGTCGGCCTGCTGCTCAAGGGGTACCTCGACAACGGCTACGACGGCCCGGCCGGCAAGACCGCGCCGGGTCTCGTGCAGACCCTCGGGTACCAGCGCATCGGGCCCGTCCCGGTCTCCTTCCTGCTGCTGCTCGCCGTCGCGGCCGCGGCCTGGTTCGCCGTCACCCGCACCCGCTTCGGCCACCACCTGGTCGCCGTCGGCGGCGACCCCGAGGTCGCCCGGCTGTCCGGGGTGCGCAACGACCGGGTGCTCGTCACCGCGCACGTGCTGTGCTCGCTCTGTGCCGGCATCGCCGGCATCTACCTGGCCAGCCGGCTCGGCTCCGGCGCGCCGCGGGTCGGCACCGAGGGCCTCTACGACCTCGAGTCGATCGCCGCCGTGGTGCTCGGCGGGACCGCCCTGGCCGGCGGCCGCGGCGGCGTCGCCGGAACGGTCGGCGGGGTCCTGCTGCTGGCCAGCATCGACGCCATCTTCAACCAGCTCGAGGTCGACGCCTTCTTCAAGCAGGTGATCCGCGGTGTCGTCATCATCGCCGCCGTCGCCATCTACGCGCGTCGCTCGCTCGCCAAGCGCACCAGGAGGACGGCGTGACCACGCAGACCGCCCTGCGCCGGCCGATCGCCCGGGCGCTGCGGCCCGGCAGCGCGCTGCCCATCCTGGGCATCCTCACCGTGCTGCTGGTGCTCGTCGCGTTCCGGCAGCCGGACTTCTTCGACCCGCCGGCCCTGCTGTCCTTCCTCGGCCGCTCGGCGCCGATCATCCTGCTCGCCGCCGGGCAGTACTTCGTCATCGTGGCCGGCGAGTTCGACCTGTCCGTCGGCTCCCTGGTCACCGCGCAGGTCGTCGTCGCGGCCCGGCTCATCGACAGCGACCCGGACCGGACCTGGCCCGTCGTGCTGCTGCTGGTCGCGTTCGGGGTGCTGACCGGCCTCGTCAACGGCCTCGTCACGACATTGCTGCGGGTGCCGTCGTTCATCACCACGCTCGGCATGTTCCTGATCCTCGTCGGCGCCGTCTACCTGTGGTCCGACGGCGCCCCGAAGGGCGGGCTGTCCGAGGAGTTCCGGCAGTTCGGCCGGCGCGCGTTCGACGACGTGCCGGTGCTCGGCCGGGTGCCTTACGCGCTGCTGGTGCTCCTGCCGCTCGCCGCGCTCGCCGTACTGCTGATGCGCTCCGACTTCGGCCGCACCCTGGTCGCCGTCGGCGACAACGCCCGCACCGCCGAGCTGACCGGCGTGCGCGTCTGGCGGACCCGCACGATCGCGTTCGTGCTCAGCGGCGTCGCCGCCGCGGTCGCCGCGATCCTGCTCGGCGGCTACAGCGGCGTGTCCTTCCAGGCCGGCGCCGGGCTGGAGTTCGGCGCGATCACCGCCGTCGTGCTCGGCGGTGTCGTGCTCGGCGGCGGCCGCGGCTCCGTGGCCGGCGCCATGCTCGGCGCGCTCACCCTCGAGACGCTCTTCGCGCTCATGAACTTCTACGGCGTCTCCGGCGCCCTCAAGTCCACCGTTCAGGGCGTGATCATCCTCGCCGCCGTGGCGGTCGCGTCCATGCGGTCCACATCTCGATAAGGAGCAACATGAGAAGGTCCATGGCCGCCGTGGCCGCCTTGACGCTGCTGGCCGTCGCCGGCTGCGCCACCGACGAACCCACCACGAGCGCGTCCGGCAGCGCGTCGCAGGCCGCCGGCTCCGGCACCGGCGAGCAGTCGAAGTTCTTCGTCCAGGCCGACTACGACAATGAGCTCGCGCTGCTGGGCGCCACCGCGACCGGCCCCGCCGACAAGCCCTGGGAGCAGGCGCTCAACCCCAAGCTCGTGGACACCGCGAAGTTCAAGAAGCCCGGGCCGTACAAGATCTGCTTCTCCAACGCCGCGCTGAACAACCCGTGGCGGCAGGTCGGCTACAAGACCATGCAGGCGGAGGTCGAGGCGCAGAAGGCCCAGATCAAGGAGTTCGTCCACGTCGACGCCGAGGGTAAGGACCAGAAGCAGATCGCCGACATCAACGACCTGCTCGGCAAGGGCTGCGACGCGCTCATCGTCTCACCGAACACCACCGCGACCCTGACCCCGGCGGTCGAGGCCGCCTGCGCCAAGGGCCTGCCGGTCATCGTGTTCGACCGCGGTGTCGACACCAAGTGCCCGGTCACGTTCATCAACCCGATCGGCGGCTACGGCTTCGGTCACGTCGGCGCCGAGTTCCTCAGCCAGAAGATCAAGCCGGGCGGCAAGGTCCTCGCGCTGCGCATCCTGCCCGGCGTCGACGTCCTCGAGACCCGCTGGTCCGCGGCGAAGGTGCAGTTCGACAAGGCGAAGGTCAACGTCGTCGGGGTCGAGTTCACCGACGGCGACCCGGCCAAGACCAAGAAGATCGTCAGCGACTACATCCAGCGGTACGGCACCATCGACGGCATCTGGATGGACGCCGGCGCGACCGCCGTGGCCGCCGTCGAGGCCTTCCAGGACGCCGGCAAGGACGTCCCGCCGATCAACGGCGAGGACCAGCTGGACTTCCTGAAGCTGTGGAAGGACAAGAAGCTCACCGCCATCGCGCCCACGTACCCGACCTACCAGTGGCGCACCCCGATCATCGCCGCGCTGAAGATCCTCGGCGGCGAGCAGGTGTCCAGCCCGTGGAAGCTGCCCCAGCCCACGATCACCCAGGACAACCTCGACCAGTACCTCGACGCGTCCATGCCCCCGCTGCACTACGCCATGTGCGGCTGCAAGGACCTGCCCGGATACCCCCAGCGCTGGAAGTAGGCACCGGATGTACGCCATCGGCGTCAACCCGTGGGTGTGGGCCTCACCCGTCGACGACAAGGCCCTCGCCGACCTCGTCCCGCGGATCGCGGACGCCGGTTTCGACACCGTCGAGCTGCCGATCGAGCAGCCCGGCGACTGGGACCCGGCGCGCACCCGCGACCTGCTGGCGGCCCACGGGCTCACCGCTGCCGGTGTCTGCGCGGTCACGCCACCCGGCCGTGACCTCGTGGCCACCGACCCGGCGACGGTCGAGGCGACGGTGGCGTACCTCAAGTGCTGTGTGGACAGTGCGGCGGCTGTCGGCGCCACGTGCGTCGGCGGCCCCGTCTACGCCGCGGTCGGCCGGACCTGGCGGATGACCCACGACGAGCGGGTCGCCTGCTACGCCGAGTTCCGCCGGGCGCTGCTGCCGGTGGCCGAGCACGCCGCCGCGCTCGGGGTCACCATCGGCGTGGAGGCGCTCAACCGCTACGAGACCAGCGTCGTCAACACCGTCGAGCAGACCCTCCAGCTCATCGACGGCCTCCCCGACACCGTCGGCATCATGATCGACACATATCACATGAACATCGAGGAGGCCGACCCCTACACGGCGCTGATCATCGCCGGCCCGTACATCAAGCACGTCCAGGTCAGCGGGACCCAGCGCGGGGCGCCCGGCACCGACCACTTCGACTGGCCCCGGTTCTTCGAGGCACTGGCCGCCACCGGCTACCGGGGCGCGGTCTGCATCGAGTCGTTCACCGCCGACAACGAGACGATCGCGACGGCCGCCTCCATCTGGCGGCCGCTCGCCCCGACCCAGGACAGCCTCGCCCTCGGCGGCCTCGCCTACCTGCGCCGGCTCCTCGACGGCCGGAGCCGTCAGGCCCACTCCCAGTGAAAGCCGACGATCGTGCGCTCCACGTCGGTGAACCGGCAGTGGACCGAGCCCTCGTCGTCGAGCTCGACCGGCTCCTCCTCGGTGATCCGGGCGTGGTCGAGGGCGTCCCAGCGGGCCAGCCAGACCCGGCGCGGTAGCCGGTCCGGGTGGAACGTCACCCAGATCGTGAGGTCCTTGGTGGAGCTGAGGACGCCGCGGCGGAACTCCGGAGGGGGCGCGGTGCGGTAGAAGAAGTTCGTCCGGTACTGCATGAGCGTGCTGTGCCCGCGGTGCAGCGGCTCGTCGAGCAGAATGTCGACGGCGTGCAGCGTCTCGCTGAGCCGGTAGACCTCGCCGACGCTGCCGCCGCGCACGACCTCGACGACCAGTTCGTCGGTGTCGAAGCGGTAGGGCAGCGAGGTCAGGTCGTCGATGCGGGACCGCAGCACCTGGATGGTCTGGTGCTCGGCGGGCCGGCCGTCGGGGCCCAGGGTGTGCCGCTCGTGCAGCGACAGCGACTCGTACGCGGTGGCGTCGACGGCCCGGCCGAGCACGGCCGGCAGGCGGACGTCGTCGTTGATCACCCGCAGGTTCGCCGACCCGCGCAGCAGCCCGGTGAGGCGCTCGGCGTGCCGCGGGCGCACCCGGAACGCGGTGACGAACCGGGTCAGCGTGTCCGCCCCCAGCGCCGTGCCCTCCAGGGCCTGCCGCGTGACCTCGATCGGCGCGAGCGGATCCAGGGGCTCGGACGGCGGGCCGTCGGCCTGGGTTAGGACCCGAGCCACCGCCGCGTAGTCGATCTCCTCCGGGGCGACCGGCCCGGAGAACCGCTGCCACTCCGCCCGGTACTCACCGGACCGGCGCAGCAGCATGCGCAGGTACGCGCCGGTCTGCTTGACCCGGTCGTCGCCCACCATGTGCCGAAACCCCTTCGGTCGTCCGTGTGCCGTTCCCGTGAGCTTAACCAGCCCGCCGCCGCGGCGCATCGCCGCTCACCGCAGGCCCGGCGACCCGAACAGCCGATGTCTGCACGCGAACTGCACGCGTGCGTTCAGCGGCCCACGGCAGGCTGCCGCACGTGTCGTCCACCCGAATCCGCCTGGCCGCGGCGTGCATCCCCCTCGCCGTCGCGGCCGGGTCGGCCGGCTGCGACCGGTCCGCGCCGCCCGCACCCGGGCCGAGCTCGAGCCCGGCAGCGCAGGCGCCGCCGTCGCCCGGCCCGGACCTGCCGCGGCTGCCCGCCGGCCTGGCCTGGTTCAACCCGGACACCGCCGTCGTCGATGTCTATGATCCGGCCGACGGCCACACCCTGTACCAGGCGCAGGTGGCCGGCGCCGGCGACGTCGTCGGCCTGGAGTTCTCGGCGGACGGCCGCTCGGCCGCCGCCACCGGCCACTGCAACCTGCTGGTGTTCCACTGGACGGGGCACGCCTTCGCGAAGGTCGCCGACCACCCCAAACCCGGCGACGGGTGTTACGACGCGCCGCGGTTCCGCGAGGGTCGGTTCTGGACAAGCGACGATGCCCAGCAGCTGTCGATCGACCCCGCGGCGCCGCAGACGCTGCGCCCGGAAGGCCCGCCCGACCCGATGGTGACCGGCAAGGCGACCCTCGCCGACCGCGCCGGCGAGATCGAGATGACGGCCAGCCGGAGCCAGGTCGGCACGATCGTCATCGCGCTGCGCGGCGACGCCGGCCGGTACTTCTACCAGTGCCCGTTCCCGGTCGACGCCACGACGTCGCTGTGCGGCGGCGGCATGAGCGACGGCAGCCTCACCGGCGCTCCCTGGGGCAGCGTGGCGGTCGCCACCGTGGACCTCGCCAAGCGGGTGGTCACGATGCAACAGGTGCTGCCGGCGGCGAAGATGTCGGTCAGCTCGATGGCGATGTCGCCGGACGGCACCGAGATCCTGCTCCAGACCGGCGACGGCTGGGTGCGCGTCGACCGCGCCGGCAAGCAGCCGCCCCGCCCGGTGGCCCGGCGGCTGCCGCCCGAGGACCGGCCGTCGTCGCAGCACCCGGTCCTGACCTGGCTCTGAGGAGCCGACGGCGGTCCGACTGGAGCCACGGCGCAGCGGCGTGCCCGGCCGACGCGGGTCGCCGCCGCACCGGCGAGGACGAAGCGCAGACCCACGAGCGCGGTGCTGTCGCCGACGGCCATCGTCCGCGGGTACCGGCTCGCCCCACCCAGCGCTCGACGTTCTCCGACTGCCTGAACCTGCCGCACCTCGCCCCGGTCATCGCCGGCAGCCTCGCCACTCCTGGCCGGCATGCTGGCGACCAGGCAGCCCGACCCGTACCCGGCGTTGATGGACCCGGACGACATCGTCCCGGACGGCGCCGAGCGGTACTTCATCCTCGGCGACATCCCGATCGAACGCCTCCAGGCGCTGCCGTACGACTATGGCCGCACGTGGATGTGCGGCTACGTTGTGTCTCGCGGATCATGACTTTGATTCGTTGAGCGGGTATGGCTCGTGGAGACCTGAGCGACGCCGAGTGGGCTGTGCTGGAACCGTTGCTTCCGACGCAGGCCGCTCGTGGCGGGCGGTGGCGTGACCACCGGCAGGTCGTCAACGTGATCTGCTGGATTGAGCGCACGGGCTCTGCGTGGCGTGACCTGCCCGCGCCGCCTACCGCAAACGTAACCAGGTCGAGCGTGGGTTCAACCGGCGCAAACACTGGCGCGGCCTGGCCACCCGCTTCGACAAGCTGGCCAGCCACTACCAGGCCACCCTCGACCTCGTCGAGACGTTGGACTGGCTACGCGCCGTACCCGATGGCCGCGAGCAGCGAAGCTCAGCTCCTTCGTCGGCGTTCGATGGCAGCTCGGACGGCCAAGCGCGCCACCGTCAGAAAGACTGACACGCTCGAATCGACGTCGTGCGAACGGGCGGTGGTGAGCGTGGCCCGGACTCCTGCGCCCTCAAATACGGACGACAAGCCTCTGGTGGCCACCTGGCTGTTCAGTTCATCTCGAAGGCCGGACTCGACTGCGGCAGCAAATTCAGCACGAAGCGGGTGAGCCAGGCTGACGAACTCGAACTCGGTTGTCCCGCCCTCGAGCGGCTCGATGTCCACCACGATCTCGGCATAGACCGGCTGCGCCCCGGTGCTGGGCGAAAGACGCATTCGAACACCAAGTATCGCTCCGCTGAACAGGGATGACATGGTGCACTCCCGAAAAGTCGACGACTTTCGGAGCCAGTCTTCACCGAGCGGCGGCACCAGATCACGCACCCCTGTCGCTAGGCCGCACGCCATCGCCAACAGCCAAAGATCCGCGAGACAGAACCTAGGGCTGCAGGCCGTTCCAGGACCACCCCGAAGCTCGTCGGCCAGGTCGCTCAGCGTTGCGGGGCGCTCCACTCCATCGCCACCATCGCGGCACTGAGCTCGGTCGCGAACCCGCGGACCGCCTGCACGACCTGGTCCAGGCGCGGAACCACGCCCCCTCAAGTATCCGCATCGTCCCACCACGCGCCGGGCACGATGCCAGCCAGGCGGCCGTCCACTTCCGGACCCCGGGATCCAGCACCATGCACGCGGGTTGACAGCCCGATCCGTGAGCCGATCCGATGGTTTCATGCAAGCCGTCATCTACACCCGCTACGGAGGGCCTGAGGTCCTGCGTCTGGCGGAGGTGCCCGCGCCGGTCCCGGGCGATCAGGACGTCCTGATCAGGGTGCGGGCGGCCGAGGCGACCAAGTCTGACTGCGAGTTCAGAAGCTTCCGGTTCTCCGTGAAATGGTTCTGGCTGCCGCTGCGGATCGCGGCCGGCATCAGCAGACCGAGACGTCGCATCCTGGGCAGCTACTTCGCCGGCGAGGTGGTGTCAGTGGGTGGGCGTGTCACCCGCTTCGCTCCCGGTGACCAGGTCTACGGCTCGACCGGCGCGCGGCTGGGCACGTACGGCGAATACGTCGTCGTTCCCGAGCGCGCCGCCGTCGGCCCCAAGCCGCGGAACATGACGTTCGTCGAGGCCGCCGCCGTCCCGCTCGGCGGCCTCAACGCGCTGCATTTCATGCGGCGCGCGAGGATCAAGCCCGGGGAGCAGGTACTCATCAACGGGGCCGGCGGCAGCATCGGCGCCCACGCCATCCAGATCGCCCGCTCGATGGGCGCACAGGTCAGCGCGGTCGACCACCCGATCAAGGAGGACCTCGTCCGGCGTCTCGGGGCCGACGAGTTCATCGACTACACCACCGTCGACGTCACGACCACGGGCCGGCGGTTCGATGTCATCTTCGACATGGTCCCGGGGAGCCCGTACCGCCGCCTCATCGCCATGCTCCAACCGGGCGGGCGCTACCTCAACGGCAACCCCCGCCTCTCGGTACTCGTCCGCTCGATGCTCGACAAGACCGTCAGCGCGGCGTTCGCCCCCGAAACCCCGGACGCCCTCGCAACGCTCACCGAGATGATCGAAGCGGGCAAGATCCAATCGATCGTCGACCAGGCCTACCCGATCGCGGAGGCGATCACCGCCCACCGCCGCGTCGAAACCGAGCAGCGGCAGGGCGCCGTCGTGCTCACCACAGCCGAGCCGTCCGCCCGCTGAAGGCTCAGGCTCAAAGGGGCGATCCGACCGATCCGGCGCCCCCAGACCACCGGCAGCGCCGACGCCGCCGACCGTTGCCAGCCACGCGTTGCGGCTACATATCGTCCATGTGCCGGGCTTGCGGGCCGGGCGGGCTGTCGCGCTGGTGCTCGAGTACCTTCCGCAGCAGGCTCATGAGCTGGTCCCGCTCGGCCGGGGCGAGCGGTGTGAGCAGCTCCTCCTGGGCTCGCAGCAGCTCGCGGTTGAGGCGGCTCAGGTGGCGCCGCCCGGCCGGGGTGATCGTGACGACGTTGCGCCGCCGGTCGTCCGGGTCGGGCGTGCGCTGGACGTGGCCGCCCTCGGCGAGCTCGTTGAGCGCGGCGACGATGTCGCTCACGTGGATCCCGGTGATCCGGCTCAGCGTCGCCTGGCTGGCCGGGCCGTGCCCGGCGAGCGTGACGAGCAGCCGGAAGTGGTAGCCGCGCGCGCCGAGGGTGCCGAGCCGCTCGCTGACCAGGCGGTACGCGTGCGCGGAGGCCTGCCCGAGCAGCCAGCTCGGGAAGTCGTCCATCCGGATCGGGTCGTCCATGTGATCAGCCTAACGAAACGTTTGCCCGACCAACGATCTCGGGTCTATCGTTGGTCGAGCAAACGTTTACCACCCAAACGGTTTGGAGTCCCGTGATGGCCCTCGACATGACGATGATGTACCTCCTGCACGACGCGCTCGGCCGTGAGCTGCAGCGCATCACCAAGGTCACCGCCCGGGCCGACGACGACCCCGCGCAGGTGCTGCGCACCGCCGTCGGCTGGGAGCTGTTCAAGCGGTACCTCACGGTCCACCACACCGCCGAGGACCTCCATGTGTGGCCGGCGGCGACGGCCGCGCTGACCGACCGCGCCGGCGGCGCCGAAGGCCTCGCGCTGCTCGAGGCGATGGAGGCCGAGCACGCCGCGATCGACCCGCTGCTCGCCGACATCGACGCGGCGCTGGCCGACCGCGACACCGGCCCCGCCCGCCTCGGCGAGCTGACCGACGCGCTGTACACCGGAATCTCCGGGCACCTGCGCCACGAGGAGCGCGAGGCCCTCGCCCTCATCGACGCGACGCTCACCGAGGAGCAGTGGGCCCGCTTCGGCGCCGAGCACTCCCGGCGGATCGGCGACGACGCCCGCCGCTACCTGCCGTGGATCCTCGACGGCCTCCCGCCGCAGCGGGCCGCGGGGATCCTCACCCGCATGCCGGAGCCGATCCGCACGGCGTACCGCGACGAGTGGCGGCCCGAGTTCGAGCGGCTGCGGCTGTGGGGCTGACCCGCTAGGCGAGCGGGCTGCCGGTCAGCCGGCACCGTGCTGCTGGGGGAAGAGCTCGCGGAGCTGGTCCGGCCGCAGCGGCAGGTCGAGCATGGTGAGCTTGACCGCGCTGCGCTCGCCGTGTGCGGTGGGGTCGAGCCGGATCACCCGGACCGCGTCCGGGCTCAGGCGCAGCGTCAGCGTGGCGTGCGCCGCCAGCTCCCGGGGCGGCTGGCCGTCGATCGAGAACCGCACGTGCGGCGTCTCC
Source organism: Dactylosporangium sp. NPDC005572 (assembly GCF_040605515.1). NCBI lineage: Bacteria > Bacillati > Actinomycetota > Actinomycetes > Micromonosporales > Micromonosporaceae > Dactylosporangium > Dactylosporangium sp. NPDC005572. Next base: position 15,694 of record NZ_JBEXCY010000135.1, read on the forward strand.
GCGGGGTTGTGCAACTGGATCGTCTCGTCCCCGAAGACCATCGCGTGGCTGACCCCGGACATCGGGGCCACCGGTGTCAGCGCCATGCACGGGTGGGAGGGCGAGATGATGGGTCCACCGGCGGCGTAGTTGTAGGCGGTGGAGCCGGTGGGTGTGCAGGCGACGAGCGCGTCGCAGCGGAAGTAGGCGGGCCGGGGCGAGTTGTTGACCACCAGGTCGATCACGACGGGTGTGAGGGACTCCGCGGCGGCCACGGCGACGTCGTTGAAGGCCACGCCGGCGTCGGCGCCGTCGAGATCGACCTGGAGGCAGCTTCGCGGCTCCATCGTGTAGTCGCCCGCCCTGAGGCGGTCGAGCGCCGGCTCCAGGTCGCCGGGCGCGACCTCGACCAGGAACCCCAGGTTGCCGTGGTTGACGCCGAGCACCGGCGTCGACCGGCCGGCGACCAGCCGCATGGCGCCGAGCATGGTCCCGTCACCCCCCAGGCTGATCACCGCGTCCGCCCGCTCGGCGAACTCGCGGTCGCCGACGATCGTGACCCCGGGGCCCACCCGATCGGCGTCCACCTCCCGCGCGACGACGGTGCCGCCGTGCCGCCGCGCGAACCTGGCGATCACTTCGACGGAGTCGCGAACCTCCCGGCGCGGGTGCACGACCAGCCCGATCGTGCGCCCGGGTCCGTCACCCACGCCGGTCACCTACCCGTGGCCGGCGTCCACAACCCCGATCGAGATCCCGAAAGTGTGCCAGGTGGGCGCGGCGCCCGCCGTGGGGCGGGCCGGGGCGCGCATTGTCGGCGGTACCACTGGATCCACCGCTGAAGGAGCACGCCGTGTCCCGTTCGCGCCGCCCCCACCTGCCCGTTCTCGCCGCCGCCGCGTTCGCCGTCCTCGGGCTCGCCGCCTGCGACAAGCTGCCCGGCGCCTCCACCGCGTCGTCCACGCCCGCCGCGGCGGCGTCGTCCGCGCCGTCCGGGCCGGCCTCCGCCAAGCCGTCGGCGTCCACGTCGGCGAAGGCCGCCGGCTTACCCGACATCTGCACGCTGCTCACGAAGGCCGAGGTCGGGAGCCTCACCGGCGAGCAGGTCACCCTGATGACCGACGAAGGGGGCAACTCGCCCACCGCCCGCTACTGCCAGTGGCAGCTCAGCCAGGGCCAGCTCACCGTCTCGGTCACCGTGGAGGACCGGGACAACTTCGAGGTGCAGCACAAGGACGCCAAGAAGGTCGTCGGGCTCGGCGACTCGGCGTACTCGCTGAGCGGGCACCTCTACATCTGGGAGGACGGGCGCGACGTCGACGTCTACGTGTCGTCGGAGCCGAGCGACACGGCCAACCTCAACGTCGCCCGGCAGACGGCACAGAAGGTGCTGCCCCGGCTCGCCGCGAAGCAGTAGCGACGATCGCCTCGGCGACGCCCGTCGCCGAGGCCGGGTTCTGGCCGGTGACCAGGTTGCCGTCGACGACCACGTGGGGCTGCCAGTCGGGCGCGCCCGTATGGATCGCGCCCAGCTGCTCCAGGCGGGTCTGGAGCAGGAACGGCACCGCGTCGGCGACACCCGCCGCGCGCTCCTCGCTGTCGGTGAACGCGGCCACCCGGCGGCCGGCGACGAGGGGCGTGCCGTCCGACAGGGTCGCGCCGACCAGGGCCGACGGGCCGTGGCAGACCGCCGCCACGACGGCGCCCCGCTCGAACAGGTCGCGGGCCAGGCGGGCCACGCCCGGGTCGGCCGGGAAGTCCCACATGGTGCCGTGGCCGCCGGCGAACAGCACCGCGTCGTAGCCGGCCGGGTCGAGGTCGGCCAGCCGCGGGGTGGCCTTGAGCTGGGCGGCCACGTCGGGGTCGGCGACGAACGCCTGCTGGATCGGGTCGGTGAGGTCGGCGCCGTCGACCGGCGGCTCGCCGCCGGCGACGCTGGCCAGCTCGACGGTGTGGCCGGCCGCGCGGAAGACGTGCCACGGGTGGGCGGCCTCGGACAGGTAGTAGCCGGTGCCGCGGCGCCCGGCGAGGTCGCCGTGGCTGGTCAGGGCGATCAGGATTCGCATGGGTCCGACAATGCCAGCCGCCAGCCATCGGTGACCAAGAGGTGACACCCGGATCAGCCATAGGAATACTGATGGCTGTGGACCGGCTTCCGCTCGACCTGCTGCAGACCTTCCTCGCGGTGTACCGCGCGGGCACCCTGACCCGCGCCGCCGAGCTGCTCGGCCTGTCCCAGCCGGCGGTGACCGCCCAGCTGCGCACCCTCGAGGAGCGGCTGGGCCAGGCGCTGTTCGTGCGCCAGGCCCGGGGCGTGACGCCGACCGCCGCCGCGGACGACCTCGCGCGGCGGCTCGACGGCCCGCTCGACGCGCTCGCGAGCGTCGCCGCCGGGCTGGGAACCGGGGCCGGCACCCTGCACCTCGGCGGCCCGGCGGAGGCGCTCGCCGAGCGCGTCCTGCCGGCGCTCGCCGGGGCGGTGGCCGACGGCCTCACGGTCCGGGTGCGGCCCGGACTGGCCGAGGACCTGCTCGCCGACCTGTCCCACGGCCGGCTCGACCTGGTCGTCAGCGCGGTCCGGCCGCGGCAGGCCGGCCTGCACGCCGAGCCGCTCTGCGACGAGGAGTTCCTGCTGGTGGCCGCGCCCTGGGTGGCCCGGTCGCTCGACCCGGCGCGGCTGGCCGCCGAGCCGGCCCGGGTGCTGCGCGACCTGCCGCTGCTCGCCTACGCCGAGGACCTGCCGATCGTGCGCCGCTGGTGGCGCCACGTGCTCGGTGTCGCCCCGCCGCCCAGGGCCGCGCTGGTCGTGCCGGACCTGCGGGCGCTGCGCACGAGCGCGGCGGCCGGGGCGGGGGTGACGGTGCTTCCGCGGTACCTCGTGGCCGACGCACTGGCGGCCGGGACGCTGGTCGAACTGCTGCCGACCGACGACCCGCCGATCAACACGATCTGGCTCGCCAGCCGCGCGGCGGCCCGGGACGCCCCGCACGTCGCGGCGGCCCGCCGGCGGCTGCTGACCGCCGCGCGCGGCTGGTGAGCTGCACGCGGACTGCACGCGGGGCCGCGCAGACTCGCCGGCATGAGACGACTCATGACCGTGGCCGTCATGGCCATGTTCTCCTCCATAGCGCTGGCGGCGCCCGCCGAGGCGGCGTCGATCTGCAGCCAGCCCGACCCGCCGCCGAGCTGCGAGGCCCCGGATCCCGAGCCGGAGACCGGTGACAGCACCCCGCGCGGCGGCTTCGAGTCGGTGACGTTCACCGGCAACGGCGTGCGGGTCGTCGGCTGGGCGGCCGACTTCGACGAGCCGGGCGCGCTCCAGGTGCACGTGTACGTCGACGGCACCTACAAGGGCGCGCTCACGGCCGGCGTCTACCGCCCCGACATCGCCCGCACGCACCCGTACTTCAGCGCCTACCACGGCTACGACGGCGTCGTGCCGGCCCCGCACGGCGCGCACACGGTCTGCGTCTACGCGATCAACGTCGTGCCGCCGAACACGTCCCCGCTGCCGAACCGGGAGCTGGGCTGCAAGCCCTACGACGCGCCGGCGGTCAGCAACATCCAGTCGTACTACAGCGGCCAGTGGCTGCTCGCGTTCGACGACAACGTCCTCGGCGAGGCCGGGTTCCAGGTCACCTGGCAGTACTACACCTGGTACACGCTGCCCGGCGGCACCCGGATCGCGACCCCGCGCACGTACACGTACCCGGTGCCGGCCCACGAGGGCATGGGCCGGGTCACGGTCGCCGACACCCGGCCCGCGAACTCGTACCGGGTCACCGTCTCGGCCCCCGGATTCGGCGGCGCGAGCGCCGACCTGTAGAACCTGTGGCAGGGTGGGCGTATGGGGAGTGTCTACGAGGCCGCGGGGGGCGCGGCCGGGATGCTGAGAATCGCCGAGGCCTGGCATGCGCGCGTGCTCGCGGATGAGGTCGTGAGCCACGCGTTCAGCCACGGCTACCACTCGCGCCACAGCGAGCGCCTCGCCTCGTACTGGGGCGAGGCGCTCGGCGGGCCGCCCGGCTACTCGACGGCATACGGCGACGAGACGTCGGTCGTGCGGATGCACAGCGGCAACGGCCCGCACGAGGAGATGGACCGCCGCGCCATCGCCTGCTTCGCCGCCGCACTCGACGACGCGGGCCTCACCGACCCGGTCCGCCAGGCCCTCCTCGACTACTTCACCTGGGCCACGACCACGACGATGTCCCGCTACCACGGATCGGCCGACGACGTGCCCGCCGACCTGCCGATCCCGCGCTGGTCCTGGAACGGCCTGCAGACGTACTGACGCGGGCGCCCGCGTCGTCGTCATCGACGAGCACCCCGCGGCCCTCGCCGGGGTTTGATCGCGGGGTCAGACAGGGGTCGGGTACGGGATCATTCGGCGCAGTTCGCGATCCAGCAGGGCGATTTCGTCGGCGAGGAAGTCTTCGTCGACAATCGGATAGGCGTAGGAGAACACGAAGATTCGGCACTGGCCCGGCAGCGGCTGCGCAATCTGCCAGCACCGGATCCGCAGCGCCTCGTCGTCGTCGACCGTGTCGAAGGCGTACACATCGAATCCGCAGTCGTTCGGAAGGACGCCGCCGTCGATCTGCCGTTCGCCCGGCTTGCGCGATGACTGCGGCAGCGCCGGCAGGCCGTCGCCCGGTGTGGCAAACGTCAGCACGTTGAGCCGCAGCACACCGGTGCCCTCCGGGTCGTAGAAACAGCCGCCTGTGTCGACGTCCTCCTCGATCTGCCATGACTCGGGCAGCCAGAACCGGGCGATCCCGCCGAGGTACAGGACTTCGCACAGCCCGACACGTTCGCCTGGCGCGATCGGAGCCGCCCTGGTGCGGTACTGACCACCGTCGGGGTTCCAGAACGCGAACGTGGGCTCGGTCGCCACGTAGAGGTGGCCGTCGACGACGCCCGCCGCGACCAGATCCTGCCGGCTCAGGTCCCGCGCCGAGACGAGCGTGACGGCGGCGAGCACAGGTCCGGCCGTACGATCGAGATGGGTCCGCAGCATCCCCACCCGGTCCTCGATCCTGCCGTCGGGCGGCGTGAGCTGCTGAACGTGGATGTCGTGGTCGAGCGCGAAGGTCCGAATCCGGAACACGGCCGCGCCTTCGTCCGGCAGATAGAACTGGATCGTGTCGAACCTGCCGTCGGCCGGCTGCTCGGAGTTCAGTACGTAGGAGCTACGTACGGTCAGTTTCGCGATGAGCAACGACGGCATGCCATGATCGTACGTGGGAGACCGACTCCGACTCCTGGCCGGACCCTCCTCGCGGCGTTCACGCCTGCTCGTACAGCAGGTGGTCCGGCAGGCCCGCGAGCTTCTCGAACCAGGCGTCGAACGACAACCCGTCGTCCCGGTCCGACCGACACAACATGAGTCCCAGCGCGACACGCCACATGCGAGCCAGCGCGCCGGAGTGGGGCCCGTGATACAAGCCGGGTTCGCTTCGGCCGGAGGAGCGCCGTGCGAGCGGCGGTCCTCCGGCCTCGGCCCTGGTCAGCCCAGCGGGTTGAAGGGGATCCCGACGGGCTTGGACGCGGTGAGCAGTGACTCGAAGCGGCCGTTGCTGATCTTGATGGTGGCCGAGCCGAAGTCGGCGGTCATCAGTCGGTCGCGCAGTGCTGTGGTGGGCCAGCCGTTCCAGTCCACCAGCGGCGGGTAGCGCCAGTTGTGGTAGTGGTTCTCCGGCGGCTCGTCATTGGTGTTCGCGAGCCGGAAGAAGTGGGTCGACGCGCCGTCCTTGTGGTACACGGTCTTCGGGTGGGTCCCGTCGAACCGGACCTGCGAGCGCGGGTACGTCACCTGGCTGCTGTGCTGGGTCGTGGTCACGTACTCGACCTGGTTGCTCGCCTGGTTGACCCAGGAGATGACGTGCTCCCAGTCGTGCCGGTGGCCGCCGAGGCTGATGCCGGGCAGCGCCTGGTCCTTCTCGAAGTAGCTGGCGTAGACGATCGCGCACCAGCCGTTGTTGCACTTCGAGCGGGCGTACGTCTGCGACCGGTCCAGGTCGGACTGGTCCCGGCAGTTGCCGTTGAGGGCGCCCGTGGGGTTGAGCCCGCCGTTCAGGGTGCCGGCCGGGCTGATGGCCGCGACGGCGTAGCAGCCGTCGGTGTCGTAGTCGTAGGCGGGTGAGAACGACTGCTCGTACCCGCCCGCGTTCTGCGACAGGTTGGGCAGCGACTCGGCGTAGGCCGCGGTCGCGGGCAGCAGGACCCCGAGCATGGCCAGGACGGCCACAGCGTACTTCGCCGCCCGGCGTGATGGGGATGGCACGTGTTCCAACGCTTGCCTTTCGTTCGTGGCGCCCGGATCGGCAGCCGCGATAAATATCGAAGAACACGAGTATCTTGCGCGACCGGCCCGGCGTGAACATCCCATGACCGCCCGACGAATCCATGGAACATCATGAGTGTTAGCGCTAACAGAGCAAGTTCAAGCACTCCCGGCACGATGTTGATCTCGAATCGAGTGAACGCTCACAATGAGCCGGTACACCCCGACGAAGGGACGACCTTCAGTGGCCAATCGACGTCAGTTCCTGCAGGCCTCCGCGCTCGGCGCCGCCGCCGGCGCGGGTCTGCTGCCGCCGGGCTCCGCCCTCGCGGCGCCCGCACAAGCCCCTGCCAATGCCGCCGGCACCGTTCCACCCCAGCCCGGGCCGGGCGGCACCGCCCCCGTCCGCCCGTTCCAGCTCGGCGAGGTCCGGCTCGGCAGCGGGCTGTTCCAGGAGAAGCGCGACCGCACCAAGGCGTTCCTGCGCGCCTACGACGAGCGCCGGTTCCTGGTGCTGTTCAACAACCAGGTCGGCCGGCCGAACCCCTCGGGAGTCTCGGTGCCGGGCGGCTGGGAGGACGGCGGGCTGCTCAGCGGCCACTGGGCCGGGCACTACATGACGGCCCTCGCCCAGGCGTACGCCGACCAGAGCGAGGCCGTCTACAAGAGCAAGCTCGACTGGATGGTCGCCGAGCTCGCCGCGTGCCAGGCCGCCATCACCGCCCGGACGGGCGCCGGCGGCGGGGGCGAGGAGCCGCCGGCCCCGCAGATCGACCGGGTGCAGGGCCGGTTCGGCAACGCGCTCAAGCTCAACGGGGCGAGCAAGGCGCAGTACTGCACCCTGCCCCAGGAGGCGATCAACCAGCTCACCGACTTCACCATCGCGACCTGGATCAATCTCGCCTCCACGGCGACCTGGACCCGGCTGTTCGACTTCGGCCAGAGCACCACCGTCAACATGTTCCTGACCCCGCGGGCCGGCGTGACCGGCAACGTGCCGCGCTTCGCGATCACGGTCGGCGGGTCCGGACAGGAACAGCGAATCAACGGTACCGCCGCGCTGCCGACCAACCAGTGGGTGCACATCGCGGTGACGCTGTCGGGCCAGGTCGGCACGCTGTACGTCAACGCGCAGCCGGCCGGCACCAATACAAGCATGACGCTCAACCCGTCCAGCCTCGGCAACCCCGGCAACCGGTGGATCGGGCGGTCGGCGTACGGCGACCCGTTCCTCGACGCCACCGTCGACGAGTTCCACGTCTTCGACCGGGCGCTGAGCCAGGCCGAGCTGCTGTCCATGCTGGACTCCCCGGCCGGGAGCACCGGCGGCGGCAACATCGCCTGGTACCGGTTCGACGAGGCCGGCGGTACCGCGCTCAAGGACGCCTCACCGAACGGGCGCGACGCCGGCATCGTGGCCGCCTCGACGGCCGGCCCGGCGGACTGGATCCCGACCTTCCCGGGCTACCTCGGAGCGATTCCGGAGGATGCGGTACTGCGGCTGGGCCCGCCCCGCTGGGCCGTCTACGGCGGCAACGCCGCGACGAACACGTGGGCGCCGTGGTACACCCAGCACAAGATTATGCGTGGCCTGCTGGACGCGTACTACCACACCGGCAACGCCCAGGCCCTCGAGGTCGTCACGAAGATGGCCGACTGGGCCCACCTGGCGCTCACCGTCGGCGACAAGAACCACCCCGACTACCCGGGCCCGCTGACCCGCGACGACCTCAACTACATGTGGGACCTGTACATCGGCGGCGAGTTCGGCGGCGCCAACGAGGTCTTCCCGGAGATCTACCAGCTCACCGGCGACGCGAAGCACCTGGAGACCGCCAAGTGCTTCGACAACCGGGAGTCGCTCTTCGGCGCCTGCGTCGAGAACCGCGACATCCTCGTCGTCACCGCGCAGAACCGGCCGGGCCGCCGCCGCGCCGAGCGCCTGCACGCCAACACGCACGTGCCGCAGTTCATCGGCTACCTGCGCATCTTCGAACAGGGCGGCGGCCAGGAGTACTTCACCGCCGCCAAGAACTTCTACGGCATGGTCGTGCCGCACCGCATGTTCGCCCACGGCGGCACCGGCGGCAACTACCCCGGCTCCAACAACAACCTCGAGCTGTTCCAGAACCGCGACAACATCGCCAACTCGGTGGCGACGAGCGGCGCGGAGACGTGCACGACGTACAACGTCATGAAGCTCGCGCGCAACCTGTTCCTGCACGAGCACGACCCGGCGTACCTGGACTACTACGAGCGCGGCCTGGTCAACATGATCCCCGGGTCGCGGGCCGACACCGCCTCCACCGGCGACCCGCAGGTGACCTACTTCCAGCCGCTGGCCTCCGGCACCGTGCGCAGCTACGGCAACACCGGCACCTGCTGCGGCGGCACCGGCCTGGAGAACCACACCAAGTACCAGGAGACCATCTACCTCAGGTCCGACGACGGCGGCACGCTGTGGGTCAACCTCTACCTGCCCTCGACGCTGACGTGGGCGGAGAAGGGCTTCACCGTTACGCAGACGACCGCGTTCCCGCGCGAGGACCGCACGAAGCTGACCGTGGACGGCGCCGGGCCGCTCGCGCTGAACCTGCGGGTGCCGGGCTGGGTGCGGCGCGGCTTCACCGTCACCGTCAACGGCGTCGCGCAGAACCTGACCGCGCAGCCGGGCACGTACGTGACGCTGAGCCGCACCTGGAGCCCCGGCGACGTGGTCGAGATCCGGATGCCGTTCAGCATCCGCGTCGAGCGGGCCGTCGACCGCCCCGACACCCAGGCCCTCTTCTGGGGCCCGGTGCTGCTGCAGCTCCTCGGCAACCCGGGCAGCGGGGCGTGGCGGGAGCTGACGCTGTACCGGCACCTCAAGCGCGACGGCGACTACACGCGCGCGGCGGTGACGGCGGGGGCGGCCACGGCGGCCGGCGACCCGACGTTCACGGCCGGCGGGTTCTCGCTGCGGCCGTACCACATCAGCGACAACCAGGCCGCGTCGTCCTACTTCCGCCGGGTCGAGCCGACGATCGTCTTCGGCTCGATCGACTCGGGCGTGCCGAACCGCAAGCGCAACGACGGCCTGCCGAAGTACGACGTGCCCGTCTCCGGCGTCACGTCGCCGGGCACCGACGGCCCGACGTTCCTGGACCTGCTCTGGGACCAGGCGCCGTTCGCGAGCCACGCACAGTTCGTCGCCGCGGTGACGAACCTCGCGACCGCGTTCGTCGCCGCGGGCGTGTTCACTACGGCCGAGAAGGACACGGTGGTGGCGAAGGCGGTCTCGGCCGATCGGGAGCTGTCCACCGGCCCGGCGCTGACCGTCGAGGTGGAGGCGAGCGTCCGGCGGATCGGCACGACGATGTACGTGGCGGTCAACGCGCGCAACGCCGACACGGTTCCGCTCACGCTCGAACTCGTCACGGCGTACGGTTCACGCACGGTTGTGGACGTGGCACCGGGGAAGACGGCGTACCAGTCGTTCAACTCCCGCGCCGCGTCGATCCCGGCCGGCACCGTGACGGTCACGGCCACGGGCGTGGTCGACGGCCAGCCGGTGACGGCGCAGTTCGAGGCCGCCTACAGCTGACCCGCCCGGTCGCTCGACCCGCACGGCGCGCGCCTCGTGCCGTGCGGGTCACCGGAGGCGGCCGGGTATGCGGCCTGACTACCGTGCCGGGAACGTCACGGAGAAGGGGTCGAAGTACACGTAATGACCGTCATCGCCCTTCTCGACCCGGTCGTAGAGATCCAGTTGCAGCGTGAAGCGGTAGGCCTCGCCGGTGCGCAGCGGGAGCGCGACCGCCTGCGCGATGGACTGCCCGGGGTCGAGCGGGAAGTGGTCGCCCTTCGTCCAGTCGTAGTCCTTGGTCCGGATGCCGTACTGGTGGACGCCGAATCCGTCGGCGGTGGCCGTGTCGAACGTCGCGAGGTTCGACACGCCGCCCAGGTAGTCGAGGGACTTCAGTGTGACGAGCGGGTGGGGCCCGGCGACGCTGACGAAGAACCGGCCGGCGGCGACGTTGGTGACCACCATCTCGACGTAGACGACGGGTGACCCGGCGGGCCAGATGTTGCGTCCGGTCTCGCGGTCGCGGAAGGTCGAGTCCCGCTTGGTGGTGGCCCGTCCAACCTCGAAGTACGTGACCTCGACCCCGCCCTTGCGGCTGGTGGCGACCGGCGGTCCGGGTGGCGTGAACGGGTAGGCGTAGGAGGGGAACTGGTACCCGCCGGTGTGCTGCACCTCACCGGACGCCGGGGCACTCGGCGATGCCGACGCCGACGCTCGGACGGACGACGTGGCGGCGGCGGTGGGCGCGGCCAGCGGCCCGCCGACACTGCCGGCGTTCCCGCACGCCCCGAGCGCCGCGGTCAGTACGACACCCACTACCACGTAGCGCGCGCGAGCCAACATAAAACATAGACTACCGCAAGATCGCGTATCCTGCCGAGATGATTTCGCGGCTCTCGTTCCGGCGCGGCCCCCGGACGCGGTTGTGACTTGAGTTGGATCTATTGTGTAGTGTGCCGTGTGCCGGGCGGTGCGGCGAGTGAAGGGGCTCGGCCGTGAACGCCGGGTGTGGGAACCGTCGGCCGGGGCGGGTCATGCCGATGTCCCCGGCGCCGGTCGGCGGCTCCACCAACGTCACCGGACGCGCCTTCCGCTGCTGTCGCCCCATCCTCAAAATATCTTGCGCGGCCCCTCAACCTCGCCCCCGTGTGCCGGCATCTCAATGGGACCGGAGTTGAGGAGGCGCCGAAGGTGCGGCCAGCGTGGGAGCAGGACTTCACACAGTACGTGGGTGCGCGCATCCCGCGGCTGCACCGGATCGCTCGTCAGCTGCTCGGGGACAGCGACCGGGCCGACGACGCGGTGCAGAACGCCCTCACCGTGCTCTACCAGCGGTGGCCGCGGATGCGTGAGGTGCAGCACCTCGACGCCTACGTCCACACGATGGTCGTGCGGGCGTGCCTCGGTGACCGGCGGCGGTGGTGGGCCCGGGTGCAGCTGTGGGCGGCGCCGCCGGACACGGCAGCGGTGGCCGACGACCCGCTGGTCGAGCAGCGCATGGTCGTGCGGGCGGCGCTGCGTTCGTTGCCGGAGGGCCAGCGCACGGTACTGGTGCTGCGGTACCTCTGTGACCTCCCGGTTGCCGAGGTGGCCCGGCTGCTCGGTCGCTCCGAGGGCACGGTAAAGAGCCAGACGTCCAACGGGCTGCGGGCGTTGCGCCGCGCGCTCGGCCAGGGCGACCTCACGGGCGTCACGTCAGGAGGCGTGGGATGACCGAAGATCCGTTGACCGTCCTGACCAGCGAGCCCGAGTCCACCAGCCGGCTGACGGCGGCGGGCATGGTCGTCGCCGGCCGCCGCAGGGTCCGCCGGCGCCGGGCCGCCTCGGCGTTGACCGCGGCGGCGGTGGTCCTGGCGATGACCGCCGGCATCGCCGCCGCGACGAAGCAGCGGCGCCCGGCGCCGGAGCCCGGGAAGCCGGTCCCCGCGCCGACCGGCTGCACGGTCACTCGCCTGCCCGGCACTGCGCGCCCGATGATGCTGGCGCTCGACCCCTCGGGGGTCCACACCGCCGCCGACGCCGGCTCCGACGTCGTGACCTGGTCCGTAGGGGGTGAGGAACACTCCGTCGCCGTCGGCGGCGGCGCGAACGTCACGGTGGGGGCGGTCAACGCGAGCGGCGTCGTCGTCGGCTGGCTGCAGCGCAACGGCCATGACGTCCCGTACGCGATCCAGGGCCGGGTCCGCGAACTGGCGCTGCCGAGCGGGGCGACCGGCGCCCGCGCCAACGGCGTCAACGCGGCCGGCGACGTCGTCGGCGAGGCGACGCTGGCCGGCGGTGCCGTCCGCGCCGTCCTGTGGCGTCACGGGTCGGCGGCGCCTGCGGAGCTCCTGCCGACGCCCGCCAGCCGGCGGTCGGCCGCCTACGACATCGGCGACGACGGCCGGGTCGTGGGTGCGCTGGACGACGGTGCGGCGCCGTACCTCTGGCAGCCCGACGGCACCGGCAGCGCGCTGCCCACCCCGCCCGGCCGGCCCGGCGGGATCGCCACCCGGATCACCGGCGACTGGGTGGACGGCCCGGTCGACTACCTCGCGACGACCGTCGCCGACTCGGTGAGCGGCCGCCGCAGCGGGGTGGCGGCGCCGATCTGGGCCCGGTGGAACCTGCGGACCGGCACCGTCGAGGTCGTCGACCTGGACCCGATCAGCGGCGGCGCGGGCGTCACGACCACCGGCGCGGTCCTGGTCAACACCGGGTTCGGTCCGGTGCTGTGGCGACCGGACGGCGTCACCGACCTTCCGCGGCCCCACGGTTTCGGTACGGTCCAGTCCACCGCGGTCAGCGCCGACGGCGCCGTGATCGTGGGCTGGGCCACGCCCAGCAGCGGCGGCTCGAACGTGCCCTTCCGCTGGTGGTGCTGACAGCGCCGGGCTCAGGGGCCGGGGTACTCGGACAGGGTGAGGACGTGGGCAGTGGCGGGGGGAGTGGTGCCGGTCAGGACGCCGTCGTAGGCGGCGGCGACCGCGGCCGGGCCGTGGCCGGGCGTGACCCGCAGCCACGGCCGGGACCAGGCGGCGAAGTCGTGCAGCGCCTCGACGTAGCCGGCGTTCAGGTCGTTCCAGCCCAGTCGGCGGGCGCGCTCGGCCATCCGGTCGGGGACGAACAGCGTCGTGGTGCGCGGGGCCGGCAGGTCGGGTGCGGCGCCGGTGGCGTCGTGGGTGAAGCCGGCGACGACCGTGTGGCGCAGTGCGTCCCCGAGGTGTGCTGCGAGCCGCCCGCGCAGCGCGTCGTCGCCGGCCACGTCGACCAGGACGGTCGGCTCTGCGGTGCCGGCAGTGCCGGCAGTGTCGTATGTGAGCACCTCGTCGTAGACGCCGAGCCCGGCGACGGCGGCCCGGCGGTGCGGCGCGGTCAGGCCGACGGTCCGCAGGCCGCGCCGGGCGAGCAGGCGTGCGAGGCCGGTCGCGGCCCGGCTGGAGGCGCTGGTGACGATCGCCCGCTCAGCGCCGAACCAACCATGCTCGGCCAGCAGGTCGTCGACCAGGTATGACAGCCACATGAGTGGGCGCAGGACCAACAGGTGGTCGGCCAGGTCCGGGCGGTGTGCCGGATCGGTGTCGAGGTAGCTGTAGGCGTTGTAGGCGGCGGACAGGCCGGCGCGGTGCTCGGACGCGTCGGCGAACCCGCCGCGGTGCGCCCGGCCCGGGCGCAGCGTGACGTGCGTCGACATCGGGCACAGGCCGAACAGTCGGCGGCCGGTCTCGACCTCGGCGACCGTGCTGTGCACGACGCGTAGGTAGCCCCAGGCCGGGACCCGGCCCCAGGGCGCCGCCGCCGGGAACAGCCGCCAGTAGCCCAGGCGCCGGCCGAGCCGCGCGTAGGTCACGTTGTTCGTGGACAGGCCGAAGTGCTCGATCTCGGCGAGTACCTCACCGGGGCGGACGTCGCCGTCGTCGGCGGCCGTGACTCTGGTGCGGCTCAGGTCGTCGGTGCGCACCTCGAAATGCCGGGCCATGGAGGTACCATGCGATTATCTTGACTCCGAAGTCAAGTTAACGGTAGGGGTAGGGCGATGACCAGGGCGGATGCGGCGCGCAATCGGCGACGGCTGGTCGACGCCGCCCGGCGGGTCTTCGAGCGGGACGGGTACGTGGCGGCGCGGATCACCGACATCTCGGCCGCCGCCGGCGTGGCCCACGGGTCGTTCTATTCACACTTCACCGACAAGGCCGACGTCCTCGCCGCCGTGCTCGAGGACGTCGGCGAGGAGATGCTGCACCCCGGTCCGGACCCCGGCCCGGCATCGCCCCACGACGATCCGGCCGGCGTCGTGGCGGGCATCGAGGCGGCCAACCGCGCCTACCTGACCGCCTACCGCCGCAACGCCGGCCTCATGGCGATGCTGGAGCAACTGTCCACCACGGACGATGCCTTCCGGGCGCTGCGGCTGCGCCGTACCAGGGCGTTCGTCACCCGCAACGCGCGGTTCATCCGCCGGCTGCAGGAGCGAGGCCTGGCCGACCCGGACCTCGATCCCGAGCTGGCCGCGACGGCCCTGTCGGCCATGGTCAGCCGCACCGCCTACGTCATGTTCACCACCGGCCGGCCGGTCGCCCTCGACCGTGCGGTGCACACCCTGACCCGCCTGTGGGTCAACGCTCTGCGGATCGAGCCCGGCGCACCGCCCGCGGCGCGCTGACCGCGCGGGCGGTCATGGGTTCACCGTCGTCGACCACTGGAACCCGACGGGGACGGGGCGGTGTGGCGTAGGGCCGGCGGCCGTGACCGTCGCTACTCGCCGCCGAGGCGCTCGCGCCGCCGGGTGCCCCACGCGCCCAGCGGACGGAGGGCCTCGTTGAGCGTGGTGCCGTCCTCGGTCAGTGAGTACTCGACCCTGGGCGGCACCTCGCGGTAGACCTCGCGGTGGAGCAGGCCGTCCTCCTCCATCTCGCGCAGGTGCTGGATGAGCATCTTCTCGCTGACGCCGGGCAGGCCGCGCCGGAGCTCACCGAAGCGGCGGCTCCCGTGGTTGGCCAGCTCCCACAGGATCAGCGACTTCCACTTGCCCGACACCACGTCCATCGCGGCGTCGATGCCGCAGACGTACGGGCCTCGCCTGGCGCTGGACCGCATCGATCGCCTCCCGGATCCTCAATACTTACCACTTGGTAAGTATTGAACAAAATAGTAGGTACTGGCAGTACCGAATGTACCGGTGAACGATGGTGACCGGCGCGCGCCCCGTCATGTCACCGAGCCAGTGAAGGAACCTTCGATGACCACCAGCACCACGTTCCTCGGGTTGGGGGCGATGGGCCGCGCGCTCGCGGCGGCGGCCCTCGCCGCCGGCCGGCCCGCTGTCGTGTGGAACCGCACGGCGGC
>NZ_JBEXCY010000136.1:0-30761 GCF_040605515.1 Dactylosporangium sp. NPDC005572
CGTCTCGGTCGGGGTCTGGAACCGCGACAGCTGGCGGACCTCCACCGGGAACTGGGCTACCCGGTCGGAGAACGTGTTGAAGTGCTGCTGGGCGAGCAGCGTGGTCGGCACGAGCACGGCGACCTGCTTGCCGTCCTGCACCGCCTTGAACGCGGCCCGCACGGCGATCTCGGTCTTGCCGTAGCCGACGTCGCCGCAGATCAGCCGGTCCATCGGGACCGCCTTCTCCATGTCGCCCTTGACCTCCTCGATCGCGGCGAGCTGGTCGGGGGTCTCGTGGTAGGGGAACGCGTCCTCGAGCTCGCGCTGCCACGGCGTGTCCGGCCCGAAGGCGTGGCCCTGCGAGTTCTGGCGCACCGCATACAGCTGGATGAGCTGCGCGGCGATCTCCCGGACCGCCTTGCGGGCGCGGGACTTCGCCTTCTGCCACTCCGCGCCGCCCATCTTGTGCAGGGTCGGCGTCTCACCCCCGACATAGCGGGAGAGCTGGTCGAGCTGGTCGGTCGGCACGAACAGCCGGTCGCCGGGCTGGCCGCGCTTCGACGCCGCGTACTCGATCACCAGATACTCGCGGTCGGCGCCGTTGACCGTGCGCTGGACCATCTCGACGTAGCGGCCGATGCCGTGCTGCTCGTGCACCACGAAGTCGCCGGTGCGCAGCTCCAGCGGGTCGATCTGGTTGCGCCGGCGGCTCGGCATCCTGCGCATGTCCTTGGTGGACGCGCCCCGGCCGCCGGAGATGTCGGTGCCGGTGATGACGGCCAGCCGGGCACCCTCGTCGAGGAACCCGTTGCCGAGCGACCCGGTGGTGATCGTGACCAGGCCGGCCGGCGGCTCGGCGGTCAGCGTGTCGGCCAGCGACACGCCCAGGTCGGCGTCGCGCAGCACCTCGGCGGCGCGCTGGGCCGGGCCGCTGCCCTCGAACACCAGCGCGATGCGCCAGCCGTCGCCGGCGATCCGCTTGAGGTCGTCGACGACCCGTGCGGTCTCCCCGTGGTACAGCGGGACAGGCTGCGCGGCGAGGGTGATCGCGACGGCGTCGTCGGACACCGTCACCTCGGCGTCCTCGCCGAGCCGCCACGGCTCGACCGCGCGCACCGCGGTGTCCTCGGCGGCGGCGAACGGGCTCAGCGACCACCACGGCTGCCCCAGCGAGGCCGCCGCCGCGCGCACGTCACCCAGGTGGCGGAACGCGGCCGCGCCCAGGTCGATCGGCACCTTGCCGCCGACCGCGGCCGCCGCCCAGCTCGCCTCCAGGAACTCGTCGCTGGTGCGCACCAGGTCGTGGGCCCGGGTCCGGATCCGCTCCGGGTCGCACAGCAGCACGTGGGTGCCGGCCGGCATGGTGTGCAGCACCAGCTCCAGCGAGTCGCCGCCGCCGAGCAGCGCCGGCGCGAGCGACTCCATGCCCTCGACCGGGATGCCGGCGGCGAGCTTGTCGAGCATCTCGGCGAGCTGCGGGTGGTCGGTCGACAGCGCCGCCGCCCGGGCCCGCACCTCCGCGGTGAGCAGCAGCTCCCGGCACGGCGGGGCCCACAGCCGGTCGACCTTCTCGATCGTGCGCTGGTCGGCGACCGCGAACGAGCGGATCTCCTCGACCTCGTCGCCCCAGAACTCCACCCGCAGCGGGTGCTCCTCGGTCGGCGGGAACACGTCGAGGATGCCGCCGCGGACCGCGAACTCGCCCCGCTTGGTGACCAGGTCGACCCGCGCGTAGGCGAGGTCGGCCAGCCGGGTGACCAGCGCGTCGAGGTCGGCCGCGCCACCCGGGCTCAGCTCGATCGGCTCCAGGTCGCCGAGGCCCTTGAGCTGCGGCTGCAGCACCGAACGGACCGGCGCCACGACGACCCGGGGGCGCGGCGCCACCTCGGTCGGGTGGGCCAGCCGGCGCAGCACGGCGAGCCGCTTGCCGACCGTGTCGGAGCGCGGGGACAGCCGCTCGTGCGGCAGCGTCTCCCAGGCCGGGTAGACGGCGACGGCGTCCGGGTCGAGCAGGCACCCCAGGGCGGCGGCCAGGTCCTCGGCCTCCCGCCCGGTGGCGGTGACCGCGAGCACCGGCCGCTCGGCGGCGACGGCGGCGACGAGGAACGCCCGCAGCGACGGCGGCCCGGTCAGGTCGACCTGGTCGGAGTGCCCGGCGCGGGCGAGGTCACGGGCCCGGGCGAGGCCCGGGTCGGCGAGGGCGGCGGAGGTGAGACCGGCGAGCTTCATGGCGGTGTGCGACCCAATCTGCACGGCAAACAACCCCGCGCCCGGAACGGACGGGGGTGGTCGATGCGGTTACCAGAGTATCCGCCCGGTATGACACTTCGCCGCCGTCGTCGGGGGCCGCCGCGATCACCGTGCGTGAGAGGCTGGTTAGAGACATCACTCACCGACCGCGCCCGGGGCGGCGCCGTAGCCGATACGATGCCGGTGAAATCGGACAGCGCCGTCCCCCCAAGCCGAGCCGACCACACCGCTAGGGGGACGTTCCCATGTCCGCAGAAGCTCCCGCGTCGAGCGCAACCGACGCCGCGCTGCGCGCTGACATCCGACGGCTGGGATCGCTGCTCGGCCAGAGCCTGGTCCGCCAGGACGGCCAGCACCTGCTCGACCTGGTCGAGGAGGTGCGCGCCCTGGTGCGCACCGACCCGGAGGCCGCCGCCGAGCGCCTGCACGGCCTCGACGTGGTCACGGGCACGCAGCTGGCCCGGGCCTTCTCGACGTACTTCCACCTCGCCAACATCACCGAGCAGGTCCACCGCGCCCGTGAGCTGCGCCGCATCCGGGTCCGCGAGGGCGGCTGGCTGGAGCGGGCCGCGAAGCTGATCGCCGACCGCGGCGTGGGCGTGCGCGAGATCGGCTCGATCGCCTCGAAGCTCGGCGTGCGCCCCGTCTTCACCGCCCACCCCACCGAGGCGGCCCGCCGCTCGATCCTCACCAAGCTGCGCGCCGTCGCCGACGAGCTCGACGCCGAGTCCGTCGCCACCGCGCTCGACGGCTCGCTGGAGCCCGACAAGACCCGCACGGCGCGCACCGACCTGCGCCTCGCCGAGCTGCTCGACCTGCTGTGGCAGACCGACGAGCTGCGCCTGGAGCGCCCGGAGCCGTCCGACGAGGCCCGCAACGCCGTCTACTACCTGGCCGACCTGGCCGAGGGCGCCGCCCCGCAGGTCCTCGACGACCTCTACGAGACGCTCAAGGACCTCGGGGTACAGCTGCCGCCGACCGCCCGCCCGCTCACCTTCGGCACGTGGATCGGCGGCGACCGCGACGGCAACCCGTTCGTCACCCCGGCGGTGACCCGCGACGTGCTGCTCATCCAGCACGAGTACGGCATCCGGACGGCCGAGAGTGTGATCGACACGCTGATCGACGAGCTGTCCGTGTCCAAGCGGCTGCGCGGGGTGTCGCTCGACCTGTCCGCGAGCCTCGCCGCCGACCTGGACAACCTGCCGGAGCTGCCGGCCCGCTACCGCCGGGTCAACCTGGAGGAGTCCTACCGGCTCAAGCTGCGCTGCATCCGGCTCAAGCTGCAGCACACCCGCAGCCGCCTGGCCACCGGCACGCCGCACAAGCAGGGCCGCGACTACCTCGGCACCGCCGAGCTCATCGCCGACCTCGAGCTCATGCGCGCGTCGCTGGCCCGCAACGGCGGCCAGCTCGCCGCGACCGGCCGGCTCGCCTCGGCGATCCGCACGCTCTCCGCGTTCGGCCTCCAGCTGGCCACGCTCGACGTCCGCGAGCACGCCGACCAGCACCACGAGGTCCTCGCGCAGCTGTACCGCCGGGTCGGCGAGCTCGACTACGCGGCGCTCGACCGCGACTCCCGCCGCCAGCTGCTCATCGACGAGCTCAACGGCCGCCGCCCGCTGGCGACCCGCGACACGTCGCTCAGCGACTCGGCCCGCAAGACGTTCGAGGTGTTCTCGGCGATCCGCGAGGTCCAGGACCGCTTCGGCCCCGAGGTGATCGAGACCTACATCATCTCGATGACCCAGGGCATCGACGACGTCCTCGCCGCCGTGGTGCTGGCCCGCGAGTGGGGCCTCGTCGAGGTGAGCGCCGGCGCCGGGTTCGGCGGCGCGTCGATGGAGTCGGCCCGCGCCCGGGTCGGCTTCGCCCCGCTGCTGGAGCAGGCCCGCGAGCTCGAGATGGCCGGCGAGCTGCTCGACGACCTGCTGTCGATCCCGGTGTACCGCGCGATCGTCCGCGCCCGCGGCGACGTGCAGGAGGTCATGCTCGGCTACTCCGACTCCAACAAGGACGCCGGCATCACGACCTCGCAGTGGATGATCCACAAGGCCCAGCGGCAGCTGCGCGACGTCGCCGCCCGCCACGGCGTCCGCCTGCGGCTCTTCCACGGCCGCGGCGGCACCGTCGGGCGGGGCGGCGGCCCCACCCACGAGGCGATCCTGGCCCAGCCGTGGGGCACGCTCGACGGCGCGATCAAGGTCACCGAGCAGGGCGAGGTCATCTCCGACAAGTACACGCTGCCGGCCCTCGCGCGGGAGAACCTGGAGCTCACGCTGGCCGCGGTACTCCAGTCGGCCCTGCTGCACACCGAGCCGCGGCAGCCCGCCGAGGCGCTGGCCCGCTGGGACGCGGCCATGGAGACCGTCTCGTCCGCCGCGTTCGCCAACTACCGGGCGCTCGTCGAGAACCCGGACCTTCCGGGGTACTTCTGGGCGGCCACCCCGACGGAGCTCCTGGGCGCGCTGAACATCGGCTCGCGCCCGGCGAAGCGGCCCAACGCCGACGCGGGCCTGTCCGGCCTGCGGGCGATCCCGTGGGTCTTCGGCTGGACCCAGTCCCGCCAGATCGTGCCGGGCTGGTTCGGCGTCGGCAGCGGCCTCAAGGCGGCGCGGGAGGCGGGGCTTTCCGAGGTACTGCGGGAAATGCACGAGAAGTGGCACTTCTTCGGCACGTTCCTGTCCAACGTCGAGATGATGCTGGCGAAGACCGACCTCGAAATCGCGTCCCGCTACGTCGACACGCTGGTCCCGGAGCACCTGCGCCCGATCTTCGACGTCATCCGGGAGGAGTACGAGCGCACGGTCGAGGAGGTCCTGGCGATCACCGGCGAGGCCGCGCTGCTGGACCGCCAGCCCGTCCTGCACCGCACGCTCGGCGTCCGGGACAGCTACCTCCAGCCGCTGCACCACCTGCAGGTCACGCTGCTCGACCAGTACCGCGCGAGCAAGGCGGCCGACAGCGGCGCCTGGGGCGGCGGGCGGAAGGCGTCGCCCGACCCGGCGCTCGAACGGGCGCTGCTGACGACCATCAATGGCATCGCGGCGGGCATGCGGAACACCGGTTGACCGCTTTGGCAGACTGTCGGTCGTGGCTGTGAACGGTTGGGCTGTCGATGGCTGGGCGTTGCCGGACGAGGTGCTGCGAGACGCACCGATCTATACCCCCAAGCCGTCGGAACTGGCCGACCTGGAGCTGCTGCTCTCCGACGCGTATGCCCCGCTGACCGGGTTCCTCGGCTCGTCCGACCTGATCGCGCTGCGGCGCACCGGGCGGCTGGCCGACGGCACGGCGTGGCCGGTGCCGGTCACCCTGGAGGTGCCGCGCAACCTCGCCGAGCAGCTCGACGTCGGCAACCCGCTGCGCCGGGTGCTGGTGCTCGCCGACCTGGAGGGCGCGCCGATCGCGGCGCTGGACACGACCGAGGTCTACCCGGCCCGCAAGACCACGGCCGGGGTGGCCGGCCGGGTCCGGCGCCTCGGCGACGGCGGCCACGGCGCGTTCCGCCGCATGCGGCGCACGCCCGCCGAGGTCCGCGAGACGCTGCCGGCCGGCCGCATCCTGGGCGTGATCGCCGACCGCCCGCTGCACCGCCCCCAGCTGGCCCAGATCGCCCGGGCCGCCCGCACGCTCGCCGCGCACCTGCTCGTCCTGGTCCCGGTCGACAGCCCCGGCCCCGACGGCCTCGCCCCCGAGGCCCTGGTGCGCTGCGTGCTCGCCGCCCGCGACCGCATGCCGTCGTCCACGATCGTGGCGCTCCCGCTGCCGCACCACGACGGCGACGACATCCGCGACGCGATGCTGCGCACCCGCGTCGCCGCCGCGTACGGCGTCACGCATCTGCTGGCCTCCAGCGAGTCGATGCTCTCCGGCGGCGGCCTGCGCGTGCTGGTCCCCCGCGAGCTGGCCTACGACGGCCGCGACGGCCAGTGGCGCTCACTCGACGACATCCCGCCCCGCCACCGCCGCCTCCCGCTGACCACCGCCGAGATCGACGACCACCTGGACCGCGGGACGATCCTGCCCGAATGGCACACCCCGCCGGCGGTGGCCCGCGAGCTGGCCCGCGCCCGCCCGCCCCGCCGCCAGCGCGGCCTGGTCGTGTTCTTCACCGGCCTGTCCGGCTCGGGCAAGTCCACGATGGCCACCGGCGTCGCGGACGCGCTGCAGGAGACCGGCGAGCGCACGATCACGCTGCTCGACGGCGACATCGTCCGCCGGCACCTGTCGGCCGGCCTGGGCTTCTCGGCCGAGGACCGCGACACGAACATCCGCCGCATCGGCTGGGTGGCGGCCGAGATCGGCCGCCACGGCGGCGTGGCCGTGTGCTGCCCGATCGCCCCGTACCGCGACTCCCGCGCCGCGGCCCGCAACTTCGCCCGCAACGCCGGCGCGGGCTTCGTGCTCGTCCACGTCTCGACCCCGCTGGAGGAGTGCGAGCGCCGCGACCGCAAGGGCCTGTACGCGAAGGCCCGGGCGGGCCTGATCAAGGGCATGACGGGCATCGACGACCCGTACGAGGTGCCGCTGGACGCCGAGCTGACGATCGACACGACGGGCCTGTCACACGGCGAGGCGGTCACGACCGTCCTGCGCTACCTGGGCGGCAACGGCTGGATCGACCCCCGCCCGATCCCCTGACCGTCCCGGTGCGGCGTGTTTCATGATCGTGGGAAACATCCGGTCGCCCTGACAGCCAGCTGTTTCCCTCGATCATGGGGCGCGCCGTGATGATCGCGGTCTGGGCACCGAACGGCCTCGCCTGACGCGCCGCTCCATGATCGATGGAGAGTTTTGGCTGCCATGGCGACCAGAAGTCGCCATCGATCATGAAATCCGGCCGTCAGGCCAGGTCGAGGGCCGACGTCAGCCCTCGGGGCGGCGTGTCTGTCACGGTCGGTGACGGGACGGTGGGGCGATTTGGCGGGGCGGGGTACGTTGATTGGGAAACGTGTCCGCATCGACGTGAGACCTTGCTGGTCCTCAGATCCCGAGGTGCTTGCCCAGCGAGACGCCGCCGCCCTCGAAGCCGTTGGCCGCGTAGAAGCGCTGGGCGCCCGAGTTGGCGTGGTGGATGCCCGCGGAGAGGTACGCGACGCCGCGCTGCCGCGCCCAGTCCTCCGCCGCCGCCAGCAGCGCCGCGCCGACGCCCGACGAGCGGGCCTCCGGGAGGACCACGGTGTGCACCAGCGCGCGGAGGGACGGGTGCAGGATCTGGTGGTCGGGCGGGTCGGGCTGGAGGAGGACCTCGACCAGGCCGACCACCCGGCCCGCTGCGGACTCGGCGACCAGCAGGGCGTCGGTGCCGGCGGCCAGCGTCGCCATGAAGTAGGCCGCCACCACTGCGGGGTCCGGGACGCGGTACGCCGCCGGGTCGAGGGCGACGTGCGCTTCGGCGTTGGCGTGGCGCAGCGCGACCAGGGCCGCGAGGTCGGAGCCGCGCGCGGGGCGAACCAGCATGCACCGCAGGTTACTGGCGCGGCCCGGCGGCGCTGCACGGCCCGGCGGCGCTGCACGGCTCGACGGCACGGGGGTGAGTCCGGCCTAATTGCGGGCCGGGCGGCTCTTCGTCATCGGGATGTAGAGCGGGGTCCTGGGCGATCTCGGCGCTGAACGTCGCCGCAGGACCGGATCGTTTGAGAGCTGGAGACGGCCCGCCACCCGGAGATCGCCGGCTCGGGCACCGGAGCCGGCCGCGTCCACGGCGGGCAGGCCTGCTGGTCCGCCGCCACCGGCAACCGCCTCGACGCATGGCGCTGGACCAGGGCCGCGATGCGCTCGAACTGGCGCGAGCCGCGCGCCGCGATCGCGCCGGCCGCCGTCACCGGCGTCGTCAAGGTCGAAAGCGTGCTCGGGGCCCTCCACCGGAGGGGCCACGGCATCTAGAGTCGCCTCTATGAGGGTGCGCGTGGGGGAAGGCGTCTCGCTCAACGTCCGGGTGTTCGGTGCCGACGCTCGCGGGACGCCGTTCCTGCTGGTCCACGGCCTGTCGTCGAACGCCCGCCTGTGGGACGGCGTGGCCGCCGCGCTGGCCGGCCATCCGGTCTACGCGGTCGACCTGCGCTCGCACGGCGAGTCGGACGCGCCCCCGACCGGCTACGACACCGCGACGGCCGCCGACGACCTCGCCGCGGTCTGCGACCTCCTGGACCTGCCGGCCGCGATCGTCGCCGGCCAGTCGTGGGGCGGCAACGTCGTGGTACAGCTCGCCGCCCGTTTCCCGTCCCGGGTCGCGGCCCTGGCCCTGGTCGACGGCGGCTGGATCCACCTGGCCGCCCGTTTCCCCTCCTGGGAGGCGTGCGCCGCCCGGCTCCGCCCGCCGGACGTCAGCGCGATCACCGCCACCACCCTGCGCGCCTCGCTCCGCGCCACCCACCCCGACTGGGAGCCGTGGGCGATCGAGGCAACGATCGCCAACCTCGCCGTCGGTCCCGGCGACTCGCTGCGCCGCCGGCTGCCCGTCGACCGGCACATGAGCATCCTGCGGAGCATGTGGGACGACCCACCGCAGCCGTACTACCCGCGCGTCGAGGCCCCCGTCCTGGCCATCCCCGCCGGCAGCGCCGAGGCCGACCTGGCCGGCCTGCGCGACGTGAAGGTCCGCCCGTACCCCGGCGGCGACCACGACCTGCACGCCCAGCACCCGGCGTCGATCGCCGCCGACCTGCTCGGGCTGGTGCCCTGATGACCGGCCTGCTCGTGATCATGGGCTCGGGCGAGACCGCCCCCACGATGGTCAAGCCCCACCGCGAGATCTTCGAGCGCTGCGGCGACCGCCCTGCCGTCCTGCTCGACACGCCGTACGGCTTCCAGGAGAACGCCGACGACATCTCCACCCGCGCCCTGAAGTACTTCGCCGACAGCACCAGCCACCGCGTGTCGGTCGTCAACTGGCGCACCACCCCGCCCCCCGGCCTGGACCGCGAGCGGGCCCTGGCTGACCTGCGGTCGGCGGGCTGGCTGTTCGCCGGGCCGGGGAGCCCGACCTACGCCCTCCGCCAGTGGACGGACACAGAGATTCCACTGGTACTGCAGGAGGCCGTGGCCCGCGACGCGGTCGTTCTGTTCGCGAGCGCCGCGGCCCTGACCCTGAGCTCCCACACGATCCCGGTCTACGAGATCTACAAGGTCGGCGCCGACCCGGCCTGGGCGCCGGGCCTGGACCTGATCCGCCCCCTGACCGGTCTGCCGGCGGTGATCATCCCCCACTACGACAACGCCGAGGGCGGCCACCACGACACCCGCTTCTGCTACCTGGGCGAGCGCCGCCTGCGGATGCTGGAGCCCGAACTGCCGGACGACTCGTTCATCCTGGGCGTCGACGAACACACGGCAGCGGTGTTCGACCCGTCCGCCGCCACGGTCCGCGTGCTGGGCAACGGCGGCCTGACACTGCGCCGCAACGGCGAGTCCCGCTGGTGGCCGGCGGGCACGCTGCTCCCCTTCACCGCCTTCACGGGTGCGAACCAGCCCGACGACCCGTCCGAGTCCTCGGACCCCCCGGCCCCGCCGTCCTCGCGCCCGGATCTCCCGGCCACGTCCCTGGGCGCGGAGACCCTCACGGCGGTGACCCGCTTCGACACCTGCTACGAGGCCCGCGACGTCGACGGCTGCGTGGCCGCGGCCCTGGACCTGGAGCAGTCGATGCACGACTGGATCGCCGACACGGATGTCTCCGACGAACGCGAGCAGGCCAGATCCGCCCTGCGACGCATGCTCGTCCGCCTGGGCGGCCTGGCCGGCACCGACCGCCTGACCCCGCTGGTCACCGCCCTGGTGACCCTGCGCACATCGGCCCGCGAGGCCAGGGACTGGGCCCTGAGCGACGCCCTCCGCGACGCAATGCAGACGGCCGGGGTGTCCGTACAGGACACCCCGGCCGGCCCGGTCGTCACCTACTGACCGCCATTGACCACCCTGGGTCGTGTCAGGCGGCGAGCTTCTTGGCGAGGTTCTGGTCGAGCGCGTTCATGAACTCGTCCGTGGTCAGCCACGGGGCGTCGCGGGCGATGAGCAGGGCGAGGTCCTTGGTCATCTGGCCGCCCTCGACGGTCTCGACGCAGACCTGCTCAAGCGTGTTGGCGAAGCCGGTCACCTCGGGCGTGCCGTCGACCTTGCCACGGTGGGCCAGGCCGCGCGTCCACGCGAAGATCGAGGCGATCGGGTTGGTCGAGGTCTTCTCGCCCTTCTGCCACTGCCGGTAGTGCCGGGTGACCGTGCCGTGCGCCGCCTCGGCCTCGACCGTCTTGCCGTCCGGGGTCATCAGCACGCTGGTCATCAGGCCGAGCGAGCCGAAGCCCTGGGCGACGGTGTCGGACTGGACGTCACCGTCGTAGTTCTTGGCGGCCCAGACGAAGCCACCCTCCCACTTCAGCGCGGCGGCGACCATGTCGTCGATGAGCCGGTGCTCGTAGGTCAGGCCCGCCGCGGCGAACGCGTCCTTGAACTCGGCCTCGAAGACCTCGGCGAACAGGTCCTTGAACCGGCCGTCGTACGCCTTCAGGATCGTGTTCTTCGTCGACAGGTACACCGGGTAGCCCCGGTCGAGCCCGTAGCGGAACGACGCCCGCGCGAAGTCGCGGATCGAGTCGTCGTAGTTGTACATCCCCATCGCGACGCCGCCGCCGGGGAAGTTGGCGACCTCGAACTCCATCGGGGCGCTGCCGTCAGCCGGGGTGTAGGTGACGGTGACCTTGCCCGGGCCGGGCACGACGAAGTCGGTCGCCTTGTACTGGTCGCCGTGGGCGTGACGGCCGATGATGATCGGCTTGGTCCAGCCCGGGACGAGCCGCGGCACGTTGGCCATGATGATCGGCTCGCGGAAGACCACGCCGCCGAGGATGTTGCGGATCGTGCCGTTCGGCGACCGCCACATCTTCTTGAGCTTGAACTCCTCGACGCGAGCCTCGTCCGGCGTGATCGTGGCGCACTTGACACCGACGCCGTACTGCTTGATGGCGTTGGCGGCGTCGATCGTCACCTGGTCGTCGGTCTGGTCGCGGAACTCGATCGACAGGTCGTAGTACTTCAGGTCGACGTCGAGATACGGCAGGATCAGCTGCTCGCGAATCTGCTTCCAGATGATGCGGGTCATCTCGTCGCCGTCGAGCTCGACGACAGGGTTGTTTACCTTGATCTTCGCCATCGGCCAGGCGCTCCTCTCGGGCCTTCTTCCCTAGCAGTACGAGCGTACTGGATGGGTCAGCTCGTGAGGACGCCGACCCCCAGGCTGACCACGCCCACCGCTAAGGACAGCGCACCCACCCAGACCAGGGCAATCGCCGCGTTCGGCTCGTTACGGTCCTTGCCCGCCGAGGCCGCGAAGAAGCCGCCCGACATGAGGATGGCCGCCGCCAGGACGCAGATCCGCGACAGCCAGCCGACGGCGCCGCCGAGGTGCGCCAGCTCGGCGTACAGAATCCCGACCAGGCCCAGCGTGACCAGAACGCCGGCGTGGGCGTGACCGGCCCGCGCGAAGGCCTTCTGGAACGGGGTCATCGGGACCGCACCACGAACGATCTTCGTGAGGAACCAGCCCCCGACCTCGATCGTCACGATCGACAGCAGCGCGACGCCGGCCAGGATCCGCCCGGCATCGGTGAACTCGAACATGCCCGCTCCCCGTCACTGTCTAAGTTACGCTATGGCGGTGACGATAGACGAGGGTGGGATCACTGGTCAAGTCGAGATAGACAGTTACGTCGAGACGTATGTCGAACTCTGCCTGACGCTGGTGAACGACCTGGCCGTGCCGACCCGGCAGGGGCGGCCCGCCGAGGGGTTGCGCGGCGCCTTCGCCGATCTGGCGGGGAGCACCCGCCTGCGGGGGCACGACGTGTCGTCGGCCGACGTCGACGTGCTGACCACGGTCGCCGGCCGATTACGGGCCGCCCTCGACGCCTGCCTGGCCGGCGACCTGCACAGCGCGGCCGGGGTGCTCAACGGCGTGCTGCGGGAGCACGGCGCGGTGCCGAACCTGCACGCGAGCCCCGACGGGCTGCCGCAACTGTCCTTCCACGCCCACTCGGCCACGATCGTCGACGCCTGGGCCGCCGAGTCCGCCACCGCCGTGGCCTTCCTGGTCGGCACCCGGCAGGCGCACCGGCTCGGCCAGTGCGCCGCCGACACCTGCGACGCGTACTTCCTCGATGCTACGAAGAACACGTCCCGCCGCTTCTGCTCGCTGGCGTGTCAGAACCGAGCGAAGTCGGCGGCTTACCGACAGAAGCGGCGGTCGAAATTGTCATAGGGACCCGTCATTCTGTTTGCCGTGAAACTCGTCGTCCGCCTCTGCGGGTTCATCGTCCTGGCGCTCGGCATCGCCGCCACCGTCGCCGGCCTCGCGCTGCCCTGGACCCTCTCCGGCGGCCTGCACCCCGACCTGACGACGATCGCCGGGATCGCCTTCCTGGGCCCGCTGCTGTGCCTGCTCTGCCTCGCCTACGCCCGCCACGAGCCGCGCCGCTTCCGGCTGATCGCCGCGGTCGCCGCCGTCGCCGCGGTGGCCGCCCTCCTCGTCGCCGTCGGCCTGGCGCGGCTGGTGTCACCGGGCGCGGGCGTCGCCGTCGGCGGCCCGCTCACCGTCGCCGGCACGGCGTTCGCCGCGCTCGGCTGGATCCTGCTGCTCGTCGCCGGGCCGGGCCGGATCGCGCCCACCGGCCGCCGGTCCTGGCTGGCCGGGGCCGTCACGGTGGCGCTGGTGCTGCTCACGGCGTTCATCGGCATCGACTGGGCGCGGGAGGGCCGGTTCGTCGACGCGACCACGGCCGGCGCCCAGCCGTCCGGCTCCGCCCCCGCCTGGCCGCTGCAGCTGGCCGGGGTGCAACTCGTCGGCGTGCACAACGAGCTGGTGATCCTGCGCGGCACCGACGGCATCCGGGCGGTCTGGCTCGGCACAGGCACGACCGCCTGGCAGTATCTGCGCTCCGACCTGCCCAGCTCGACGGCCGGCCTGGTCGACGGCGCGGTGGTCGTGGTGTTCGGCACCGACGACGGGATCCTGGTCACGGCGCTCGACGCGGGCACCGGCGCGGAGCGGTTCTCGCGGCGGTTCGCCTCGGGAAAGATGGCGACCGTCCGGGCCGCGGGGCGCATCGCCGTCCTGTCCAACCTCGGCATCGGGGCCGGCGACCTGCTCGGGATCGACGCCCGCGACGGCGCGCTGAGCTGGCGGTGGGCCCCGGAGCGCAACGGCGGCCCGTGCGACGTGACCGACCTGGCCTCGACGTCCGACACCGTCGCCGTGGCCATGCGGTGCCGCGCCACGGGCGTCGACGACATGGCCGTGGGCCTGACCGCCGACAGCGGCGCCGAGCGGTGGTCCTGGCACGCCATCCAGCGCACCAACCCGGAGCTGCGCGTGTTCGCCGTCGGCGCGGGCTTCGTGACGGTGACCGGCGTCCCGCACCGCGCGACGTACATGGACGCCGTGACCGGCTCGGTCGGCGCCCGCCACGACGCCGCCGGGGCCCTGACCGTCGCCGCGGGGGCCGTCCTGCTCTACGCGGAGCCCAGCGCCGACCGCCCGCACCTGGCTGCCGTCGACGCCCGCACGGGCGGCGTGAAGTGGGACGTGGCGTTACCCGGCCTGGGCGGCCACCAGCCGCTCACGGGCGCGGCCGACGGCGAGCGGGCCCACCTGCTCTGGCGCTCCGCGGACGGCGCGCTGCGCCTGGTGACGGTCGCCACCGAGAACGGCGCGATGCCGTCCTCCCCCCGCACGATCGCCTGCCCGACCGCGTGCCCGGCCACGACGGCCGTAGCCGCAGGCGCCGGCCACACGGCGGTCACGGTCCACGACCCGAAGGCCACGACGCTGTACCTGACCGTCCCGTAGCCGGCCGCCCAGCGCACCGAGGCCCGCGGCCGCGCCCCGCCCGAGGAGTCCGCGGGCCGGGAGCGCCGCGGACCCAAGGCGAGCGCGGACCCAAGAGCACCGCGGGCCCGGGAGGGCGTTGGCCCAGGCAGGCGCGGGCCCAGGCAGGCGCGGGCCCAGGCAGGCGCGGGCCCAGGCAGGCGCGGGCGATAACGACGCGGACCGGGAGGGCGCGGACCCAAAGCGGGCGCGAACCCAAAGGGCCGCCGGCGACAACGGCACGGACCGGGAGGGCGCGAGCCGAGGAGAGCGTGGGCCCCCAGGGCCGAAACGGCGATCAAACCGCGATCACCGGAGGCAACGGGGCCTGCCGCGCGGCTGGGCGAGGTAGGAGCTCATCGCCCGGAATCGCTGCCTGGCCAGGCGGCTGGCGAGGGCCCGGCCTGCACCGGGCTCCATCCTGCGAGTTGCCCACCCGGCGGGGCGCGTCATGGGGACGACCCCCGGCTCCCCATGATCAAGGGAAACTTCTGGTCGCTATGACAGCCAGATTCTTCCCTTGATCATGAAGTCGACGGCGGCGGGACCAGAGGAGCTGGCGCGAAACGGGGCGGGCGCGACCGGGAGCGGCGGGCGGCATCCGAACCCCGGGCGGCGCGGGCCAGCGCCCAAGCGGGCCAGCGGGCCAGCGGGCCAAACTATGACGTGGCGCGTTCGGCCAGTTCGACTACGTTGGTGAGGAGCATGGCCCTGGTCATCGGGCCTACGCCGCCCGGCATCGGGGCCAGGTAGCCGGCCACCTCGGCCACCTCCGGGGCCACGTCGCCCACCAGGCGGGCCTTGCCGTCCTCGCCCACCACGCGCGTGACGCCCACGTCCAGGACGGTGGCGCCGGGCTTCACCATGTCCGCCGTGAGCAGGCCCGCGGAGCCCGCGGCCACGATCACGATGTCGGCCGTGCGGGTGTGGGCGGCCAGGTCGCGGGTGCCGGTGTGGCACAGCGTGACCGTCGAGTTCTCGGACTTGCGGGTGAAGATCAGGCCCAGGGGGCGGCCGGCCGTCGTGCCGCGGCCGATCGCTGTCACCTCGGCGCCGTTCAGCGGGACGTCGTAGTGGCGCAGCAGCTGGACGATGCCGTTCGGGGTGCACGGGAGCGGGGCCGGGATGTTCAGGACCAGGCGGCCCAGGTTCGTCGGGTGCAGGCCGTCGGCGTCCTTGGCGGGGTCGACCAGCTCGAGGATCCGCTGCTCGTCCAGGCCCTTCGGCAACGGCAGCTGCACGATGTAGCCGGTGCAGGCGGGGTCCTCGTTCAGCTCGCGGACGGCGGCCTCCACCTCGGCCTGGGTGGCGGTCTCCGGCAGGTCGCGGCGGATCGACGCGATGCCGACCTCGGCGCAGTCGCGGTGCTTGCCGGCGACGTACGCGTGCGAGCCGGGATCGTCGCCCACCAGGATCGTGCCCAGGCCGGGGACCACGCCGCGGTCGGCCAGGGCCTTCACCCGGCCGCGGAGGTCGTCCTTGATCGCCGCCGCTGTCGCCTTGCCGTCCAGAATCGTCGCCGTCACGGGAAGGATCCTGCCACTAGAGTTCGGGAGATGTCCGTGCGGCGTGGCGTAGTCGCCCTCCTCACCCTGCTGACGCTCGCCGCGTGCGGGGACAACGCCCCCACCCAGGCGAGCCCGAACCAGGCGAGCACCCAGACCAGCGCCCAGGCGAGTGCCGAGGGCGGCACGCAGGGGCTGGGCCAGCCGAGCGCCCAACCGAGCGGCAGCGCCGCGCAGAGCCGCCAGCAGCAGGCCAAGGCGTTCGTCGAGCAGCAGCCCGGCACGATCGGCATCGTCGTGCGGGACCGCACCACCGGGCAGGTCTGGAAGGCCGGGAACACCACCGCCACCACCTGGACCGCCTCGACGATCAAGCTCGCGATCGCGGCCGACCTGCTCGAGCGGCAGCGGGCCGGGGCGCTCAAGCTCGACCAGACCGACAAGGGCAACCTCGACAAGGCGCTGATCAACTCGGACAACGACGCCGCCACGGCGCTGTGGAACAGGTACGACGGGCCGGGGATGCTCGAGCGCTTCAAGCAGCGGTTCGGCATGCGGTCGCTCGCGGTCGTCCAGGGGCAGGAGACCTTCTGGCGGAACCTGCGGTGCAGCGCCGACGACCTGCAGAACCTGATGTCGTACGTGCTGGAGAAGCTCGCCCCGGAGGACCGGGCGTACCTGGTCGGCACCCTGCGCAAGGTCGCGAGCAACCAGCGGTGGGGCGTGTGGGCGGCCGGCAGCGCGCTCAAGCCCGGCAACAAGGACGGCTGGGCGCAGAAGCCGGTCAACGGCCGGACCGTCTGGGTGACCCACACGGTCGGGTTCGCGGGCGACGGCGAGCGCTACGTGGTCGCCGCGATGTACGAGCAGGGCGCGAGCGGGACCTTGGCGAAGGGCGCGCACGTCGTGAGCGACGCGGTCGCGCTGTACTTCGGTGCCAAGGTCCCGGCGCCGGTGACGCTGCCCTAGTGGTAGAAGTGCCGCGTCCCGGTGAGGTACATCGTGACGCCGGCCGCCTCGGCCGCCTTGATCACGTCCTCGTCGCGGATCGAGCCGCCCGGCTGCACGATCGCCTTGATGCCCGCGTCGAGGAGCACCTGCGGCCCGTCGGCGAACGGGAAGAACGCGTCGGACGCCGCGACCGAGCCGGACGCGCGGTCGCCGGCCCGGGAGACCGCGAGCCGCACCGAGTCCACCCGGTTCACCTGGCCCATGCCGACGCCGACCGTCGCGCCGCCGGAGGCCAGCAGGATCGCGTTCGACTTGACCGCCCGCACCGCGCGCCAGGCGAACGTCAGGTCGCGCAGGGTCTCCGCGTCGGCCGCCGCGCCGGTGACGAGCTTCCAGTTGGCGGGGTCGTCGCCGTCGGCGTCGACGCGGTCCGCGGACTGCACGAGCACGCCGCCGGAGATCTGCCGCGACTCGGCCGCCGCCGGCTGCCAGGCCGGGGCGCGCAGCACCCGCAGGTTCTTCTTGGCGGTCAGCAGCGAGACCGCGCCGTCCTCGTACGACGGTGCCACGACGACCTCGGTGAAGATCTCGCTGATCTGCTTGGCCAGGTCGACGGTGACGGGAGCGTTGACCGCGATCACCCCGCCGAAGGCGCTGACCGGGTCGCAGGCGTGGGCCTTGCGGTGCGCCTCGGCCACGTCGGCGCCGATCGCGATGCCGCACGGGTTGGCGTGCTTGATGATCGCGACGCACGGCTCGGTGAAGTCGTGCGCGGCGCGCCAGGCGGCGTCGGCGTCGACGTAGTTGTTGTAGGACATCTCCTTGCCGCCGAGCTGCTCGGCCTGGGCCAGGCCGGGGGCGGCCGCGGGGTCGGCGTAGAGGGCCGCCGCCTGGTGCGGGTTCTCGCCGTACCGCAGCGTGGCCGAGCGGCGCAGCGCGGTTCCGGCGAAGTCGGTGGAGAACCAGGCCGCCACGGCGACGTCGTACTCGGCGATGTGCGCGAACGCGGACGCGGCCAGCGCCCGCCGCTCGTCCAGCGTGAAGCCGCCGTCGGCCAGCGCCTGCAGTACTGCCGGATAATCCGAAGGCGACGTGACCACGGCGACGCTGGGGAAGTTCTTGGCCGCCGCGCGGACCATGGCCGGCCCGCCGATGTCGATCTGCTCGACGCACTCGTCCTCGGTCGCGCCGGAGGCGACGGTCTCGGTGAACGGGTACAGGTTCGACACGAGCAGCTCGAACGGGGCGATGCCCAGCTCGCCGAGCTGCGCCGCGTGGGCCTCCAGCCGCAGGTCGGCGAGCAGGCCGGCGTGCACGCGGGGGTGCAGCGTCTTGACCCGCCCGTCGAGCGTCTCCGGGAACCCGGTGAGCTCCTCGACCCGGGTGACCGGCAGGCCCGCCGCCTCGATCCGGGAGGCCGTCGAGCCGGTGGAGACCAGCTCGACCCCGGCGCCGGCCAGGGCGCGGGCGAGGTCCTCCAGTCCGGTCTTGTCGTACACGCTGATGAGCGCGCGCCTGATGGGACGCCGGTTAGCCACGGCCAAGCCTGACCTTTCGTTCGTTGACGGTCCAGCCGTCGCGCGCCATCCGCCCGACCGTGTCGACCAGCTGGCGGCGCTCGGCCACTTTGATCCGCTCCAGGAGCGTGTCCTCGGTGTCGTCGTCGAGGACGGGCACCGCGACCTGCGCGATGATCACCCCGGTGTCGACGCCGCTGTCGACGAAGTGGAGCGTGGCACCGGCGAGCTTCACGCCGTAGGCGAGCGCGTCGCGCGGGCCGTGTATACCCGGGAACGCCGGGAGCAACGCATTGTGCGTGTTGACGTAGCGGCCCTCGAACTCGGCCAGGAAACGCGGCCCGGCGAGCTTGAGGAAGCCGGCGGAGACGATGAGGTCCGGGTCGTACCGCCGGCAGGCCGCGGTCAACGCGGCGTCCCACGCGTCCCGGTCGGCGAAGTCCTTCACCCGCGTCACGAAGGTCGGCACCCCGTGCTTCTCGGCGCGGGTGAGCCCCTCGATCCCGTCCCGGTCGGCGCCGACGGCGACGACCGCCGCCCCGTAGGCCGGGTCGGCGGCGGCGTCGAGAAGGGCCTGCAGGTTGGAGCCGGAGCCGGACACGAGCACGACAAGCCGAACGGTCACCACGAAACTCTATCGACCGGGTCGGCCCTGCTCAGCGCCGGGCTGCTGGACATTACCGGATAAACTTGTTCAAAAGGCCGAACTACTCTACGCAGAGTTGATCCGGACCAGTACGCTGCCGAAGTTCCGTATCCCCCTCGGGACTACCCTGGTGCGAATCACCACCAGCGGAAGTTGTCCCTAGCCTTAGGAGCCACATCAATGGGCTACCCACCACCGGGCCAGGATCCGTACGGGCAGCAGCCCAACCAGGATCCCTACGGTCAGCCCCAGTACGGTCAGCCGCAGTACGGCCAGCCGCAGCAGCCGTCGTACCAGGACCCCTACGCGCAGCCGCAGCAGCCCGCGTACCAGGACCCGTACGCGCAGCCGCAGCAGCCGGCCTACCAGGACCCCTACGCGCAGCAGCCGCCGGTCTCCGGCTCGCCCTACCCGACCTCGGGCGGCGCCTACCCGACCTCCGGCGGAGCGTACCCGCAGCAGGGTTACGGCACTCCGGGGTACGGCGGCCAGCAGCCGCAGAACACGCTCGGCCTCGTCGGCATGATCCTGGGCATCGCCTCGATCCCGCTGCTGTGCTGCTTCTACATCGGCTTCCCGCTCGGCATCGCCGCGGTCGTCCTCGGCTACCTGGGCCTGAACAAGGCCAAGCAGGGTCTCGCCACCAACCGCGGCATGGCCCTCGCCGGCCTCATCTGCGGTGGCGTCACGATCGGCCTCTTCATCCTGTTGATGATCCTCTGGGCGGCCGGCACCGCGACGAGCTTCACCTACCCGTAAGCCGTCAGGAACACCGGAGCTGACACTGGAGAGGAGCGCGGGGCTACCCGCGCTCCTCTTTTGCGCGCAGGACGAGCTTGGTGGCGGTCGTCGCGAGCAGCGTGCCGATCGACGTCATGAGCATGGCCACGAACGCCACCGCCCCGGCGCGCGGCCCGACGTCGGCGAGCCCGCCGCCGCCGAGCGAGCCGCCGGACGCGACGCACGCCAGGCCGAGCAGGACGCCGGCGACCGGGCCGGTCAGGGCCGCCGCGCCGAGCAGCGGCCACCAGCCCCGGTCGGCGTCGTCGCGCAGCGACCGGCGGGCCAGGAGCCACCCGGCGAGCAGGGCCGCCGCGAGCGGGAGGCCGAGCAGGAGCGGCGCCCATCCGGTGGCCGGCGTCGACGGGAGCCCGGCCAGCAGTGGTACCGCGGGCAGCGGCCCGACCGACACCTCCGCCGCGCTGATCGTGGTCTCCGAGCCGATCTGGAAGCCGGGCCCGACCACGTAGCTGGCCGCCCAGGTGGCGACGTTCGGGGCGAAGAACCCGCACACGACGACCAGCCCGACCTGCCCGGCGATGCCGGTGTGGTAGTCGTCGATGATCTGGCTCGCGTCGCCGAAGCTGACCGCCACCGCCATGCCGCTCACGGCCGCGCCCGCCCCGAGCACGAGCAGGGCGACGACGGCTCCCGTGCGGGTCGCGTCGCGGATGACGCCGGGGAGCCGGGCCGCCAGCCGGGCGACGCCCCGCGCCTCCGTGAACGCGCCCAGCCCGGCGGTGACCAGCGCGAAAGCGGCGAGGGTGAGGCCGGCCCGGACGACCGGGAGCTCGGCGCCCCGGTGCCCGGCGACGGCGGCGGCGATGGCACCGAGGATGCCGTAGGCGACCGCGACGGCGGCCGCCGCCCGTGCCGCCGGCCAGGGGGACCACCGGCCGCGCTTCGCCCTGGGCCTGCCGCGGGCGCCGATGGCCCGGGCGGTGTGGACGCCGGCCCGGTACACCCGCCAGGCCGCGACGATGGTGAGGCCCAGCGGTGCGAGGCTGATCGCGCCGGAGCCGGTGGTCAGCGGTACGAAATGGGCCAGCAGCCAGCCGGCGGCCCCGAGCCGCAGGGTCTGGCCCAGCGGGGCGCCGGAGCTGTCGGAGGACTGCAGCAGCCAGACCACGACCAGGGTCGGCACGAGCGACACCAGCGCCGCCCAGAGGGTGGTGACCGTCGCCGCGAGGACGAGCGGGGCACGCCGCGCCGGGCGGCGGGCGGGTGGCTTGCCCCGCACCGGCCGCCGCTGGTCGGGCGGGCGCACGGTCTTCCGGTCGGCGAGCCGGGTCGGTGTCCCGTCCTCCGGTTCCTCAGGGGTGGTGGGCATCGGGTCTCACTCTGTCAAAGACCGGACGGCCGGTCACTCACCCCGGCCGTCCGAATCCCCGCGTATTCCAGAGCGGTCCAGAGCCGGCAGGCCCCCGACCGAAACGTCAGCTACAGCGAATTCACGAGGTCGCGCATGAGGTTCGCGGTCTCGGTCGGGGTCTTGCCGACCCGCACACCGGCCGCCTCGAGCGCCGCCTTCTTGGCGTCGGCGGTGCCCGCCGAGCCGGAGATGATCGCGCCCGCGTGGCCCATGGTCTTGCCGGGCGGCGCGGTGAAGCCGGCGATGTAGCCGACGACCGGCTTGCGCACGCTGGCCCGGATGAAGTCCGCGGCCCGCTCCTCGGCGTCGCCGCCGATCTCGCCGATCATGACGATCGCGGCGGTCTCCGGGTCGGCCTCGAACGCGGCGAGCGCGTCGATGTGCGTCGTGCCGATGACCGGGTCGCCGCCGATGCCGATGCACGTCGAGAAGCCGATGTCGCGCAGCTCGTACATCATCTGGTACGTCAGCGTGCCCGACTTGCTGACCAGGCCGATCTTCCCGGGGCCGGTGATGTCGGCCGGGATGATGCCGGCGTTGGACTTGCCGGGGCTCGCGATGCCGGGGCAGTTCGGCCCGATGATGCGGGTCTTGCCGCCCTGCGCGTGGGCCCAGAACGCGGCGGTGTCGTGCACCGGCACGCCCTCGGTGATGACCACGGCGAGCGGGATCTGCGCGTCGATCGCCTCGATCGCGGCGGACTTCGTGCCCGCCGGCGGGACGAAGATCACGCTGGTGTCGGCGCCGGTCTGGTCGATCGCCTCCGCGACGCTCGCGAAGACCGGCAGCTTCGTGCCGTCGAAGTCGACCTGCTGGCCCGCCTTGCGCGGGTTGACGCCGCCGACCACGTTCGTGCCCGCGGCGAGCATCCGCCGGGTGTGCTTGGAGCCCTCGGCACCGGTCATGCCCTGGACGATGACCTTGCTGGACTCGGTCAGCCATACCGCCATGGTCGTTACACCCCACTCGCTGCGAGCTCGGCGGCGCGGCGGGCCGCCCCGTCCATCGTGTCGACCCGCTCGATGAGCGGGTTGGCGGCGTCGTCGAGGATGCGGCGCCCCTCCTCGGCGTTGTTGCCGTCGAGGCGGACCACGAGCGGCTTGGTGACCGCCTCGCCGCGGTCCTTGAGCAGTTGCAGGGCCTGCACGATGCCGTTGGCGACCGCGTCGCAGGCGGTGATGCCGCCGAAGACGTTGACGAAGACGCTCTTCACGTCGGGGTCGCCGAGCACGATCTCCAGGCCGTTGGCCATGACCTGCGCGCTCGCGCCGCCGCCGATGTCGAGGAAGTTGGCCGGCTTGCTGCCGAGGCCCTCGCCCGCGTAGGCGACCACGTCGAGCGTCGACATGACCAGGCCCGCGCCGTTGCCGATGATGCCGACGTTGCCGTCGAGCTTCACGTAGTTGAGGTTCTTCTCCTTGGCCGCCTGCTCCAGCGGGTCGACCGAGGCCTTGTCCTCGAGCTCCGCATGGTCGGGGTGACGGAAGTCCGCGTTGGCGTCCAGCGTGACCTTCGCGTCGAGGCACAGCACGGTGCCGTCGGCGGTCTTGGCGAGCGGGTTCACCTCGACGAGCGTCGCGTCCTCGGCGACGAACGCCTGCCAGAGCCTGACCGCGATGGCCACGACCTGGTCGGCGACGTCGGCCGGGAACTGCGCCTGCTCGACGATCTTCCGCGCGGTCGCCTCGTCGACGCCCTTGGCCGCGTCGATCGCGACCTTGGCCACCTTCTCCGGCGCGTCGTGCGCGACCGTCTCGATCTCCATGCCGCCGGCCACGCTGGCGATGCACAGGAACGTGCGGTTCGCCCGGTCGAGCAGGTAGGAGAAGTAGTACTCCTCGGCGATGTCGGCCGTGGTGGTGACCATCACCTTGTGGACCGTGTGGCCCTTGATGTCCATCCCGAGGATGTTGGTGGCGTGGGTGGTCGCCTCGTCGGCGCCCTCGGCCAGCTTGACGCCGCCGGCCTTGCCACGGCCGCCGACCTTCACCTGAGCTTTGATGACGACCCGCCCGCCGAGCTCCTCGGCGATCGCCCGGGCCTCTTCAGGGGTCTCGGCGACGCCGCCGCCCAGCACGGGAAGGCCGTGCTTGGCGAAGAGGGCGCGCCCCTGGTACTCGTACAGGTCCACAGTGGTCCCGATCCGTCAACCATGCCGTCTGCCCCATCGCGAGGACGGCTCAACGATCGCAGCCTAACCAGGAAGCTCCACCCGAGCCGCGCGCGGTCTCCCTATGTGCGCGATTCCACTCCGGCTGTCCCGGACGGGGGACGTGCGTAACCGCCCTCCGGGGCCGTCGTTGAGAGCAGTGTCGGCCCGCCCACGGGGCAAACACCTCCGGGCCGGGCCGGCACCAGGACGGTCGATGCCCTGCCGATCGAGGGGTGGCGGCGCAGCGTCGAGCGATAGAGGGGCCGGACGGGCGAGGGGTACGTCCGGCCCCGCCCTTTCCTGCGTTATCGGCATTTGCTCACGTGAATCAGTTGATATTGCCGCGCGCCCATTCCACGATCGACTCGGTGGTCGCGCCGGGCGTGAAGATCCGGGCCACGCCGAGCCGCTCCAGCTCGGGCAGGTCCTCGTCCGGGATGATCCCGCCGCCGAACACCACGACGTCCTGCGCGCCCCGCTCGGCGAGCAGCTCGATGACCCGGCGGAACAGGGTCATGTGGGCGCCGGAGAGCACCGACAGGCCGACGGCGTCGGCGTCCTCCTGGATCGTGGTCTCGACGATCTGCTCCGGGGTCTGGTGCAGCCCCGTGTAGATGACCTCCATGCCGGCGTCCCGGAGTGCCCGGGCGACGATCTTCACACCTCGGTCGTGTCCGTCGAGGCCGGGTTTGGCGATGACGACGCGGGTCCGCGCGCTCATCTTCACCTGTCCTTCCCTTGTGGGGCGCTTTCCCCAGAAGGTACCGCAGCCGCCCGCGACGACGGCCTGCCGTCACTGGATACGCACAACCCCACCCGCTGGGGGCGCTTTCCGTATTGGCTACCGCGACAGATCTGTGCTGTGCATTTTCCCGCCTTCCCCGCCGGATTCGGAGGTTGTGGCGTGGATGATCGCGTGCATTACCGGGGACGCCGGCGCAGGCTGCCGGAACCAAGCCGATAACCCGGCGGCCGCGCTCAGAGCTTGTCGATCGGGGCGTGGCGCAGGACGATCCACATCACCTGGTCGCCGAAGTCCACCTGGGCCTGGGCGCGGGCGCCCTGCCCCTCCACCGCCAGGACCCGGCCCATGCCGTAACGCTGGTGGTTGACACGGTCGCCCACCGCCAGGGCCGGGACGTCGCGCTGCAGCTCGCTCGCGGTCGACAGCTTCGACGCGTCGAGGCCGAGCTTCGCGGCCAGCTGGGCGGCCTTCGGGGTGTTGCCGACGAACGACGACGTGCGGGACTGGGTGGCGCCGGACGCGCGGCCGCCGACGCCGCCGCGGCCGGACCAGCTGGTGTAGGCCGCGTCGGTGCGCTCCCAGCGGACCAGCTCCGGCGGCAGCTCCTCCAGGAAGCGCGACGGCGGGTTGTACGCCGGCTGGCCCCAGGCGGAGCGGGTCACCGCGCGGGAGATGTAGAGGCGCTGGCGGGCGCGGGTGATGCCGACATACGCCAGGCGGCGCTCCTCCTCCAGCTCCTTGCGGTCGCTCATCGAGCGCTGGTGCGGGAAGACGCTGTCCTCCAGGCCGGTGAGGAAGACCACCGGGAACTCGAGGCCCTTGGCGGTGTGCAGGGTCATCAGCGTGACGACGCCGGTGTGGTCGGGGTCGTCGTCGGGGATCTGGTCGGCGTCGGCCACCAGCGAGACCTGCTCCAGGAAGCCGGCGACGGTGGGCGGCGGGGCGGCGGTGGCGTCGCCCTGCTCGGCGGCGACCGCGATGGTGGCCTCGGTGCGCTCCGTATACTCCCGGGCGACGCTCACGAGCTCCTGGAGGTTCTCGACGCGGCCGGCCTCCTGCGGGTCGGTGCTCTCCTCCAGCTCGGCGAGGTAGCCGGAGCGCTCCAGGGCGGCCTCCAGCACCTCCTCCGGCAGCGCCGTCTCGGCCAGCGCGCGCAGCTCGTCGAGCAGCGTCACGAACTCGCCGATCGCGTTGACGGCGCGGGTGGAGATGCCCGGCGCCTCGGACGCGCGGCGCAGCGCGGCGCCGAACGAGATGCGCTCGCGGCTCGCCAGGGCCTCGATGCAGGCCTCGGCCCGCTCGCCGATGCCGCGGCGCGGGGTGTTGAGGACCCGGCGGACGCTCACCGTGTCGTCGTC
Source organism: Dactylosporangium sp. NPDC005572 (assembly GCF_040605515.1). Taxonomy (NCBI): domain Bacteria; kingdom Bacillati; phylum Actinomycetota; class Actinomycetes; order Micromonosporales; family Micromonosporaceae; genus Dactylosporangium; species Dactylosporangium sp. NPDC005572. The sequence continues at coordinate 25,116 of NZ_JBEXCY010000136.1, forward strand.
GTTGACCACGGAGCGCAGGTACGCGAGGGCGTCGCGGACCTCCTTGCGCTCGTAGAACCGGACGCCACCGACCACCTTGTAGGGCAGGCCGAAGCGGATGAACATCTCCTCGAAGACGCGGGACTGCGCGTTGGTGCGGTAGAAGACCGCGACGTCGGCCGGGCGGATGCCCTCGTTGTCGGACAGCCGGTCGATCTCCCGGGCGACCCAGTCGGCCTCGGCGTGCTCGGTGTCGGCGACGTAGCCGACGATCTGCTCGCCCGCCCCCTGGTCGCTCCACAGCCGCTTCGGCTTGCGCTCGGTGTTGCGCCCGATCACCGCGTTGGCGGCCGACAGGATCGTCTGGGTCGAGCGGTAGTTCTGCTCCAGCAGGATCGTGTGGGCGTTGGGGAAGTCGCGCTCGAACTCCAGGATGTTGCGGATCGTGGCACCGCGGAACGCGTAGATCGACTGGTCGGCGTCGCCCACGACGCACAGCTCGCCGGTGTCGCCGACGAGCTCCTTCACCAGCATGTACTGCGCGTGGTTGGTGTCCTGGTACTCGTCGACGAGCACGTGCCGGAACCGCCGCCGGTAGCTCTCCGCGACCTCCGGGTGGCTCTGGAGCAGGTGGACGACGCGCATGATCAGGTCGTCGAAGTCGAGCGCGTGGGCCTCGGTGAGCCGCTGCTGATAGAGCGTGTAGGCCTCGGAGAGCGTGCGCTCGGCCGGCCCCTTCGCCGAGGCGGCGAACGCCTCGGGGTCGACGAGCTCGTTCTTCAGGTTGGAGACCTGCGCCGCCAGGCCGCGCGCCGGATAGCGCTTCGGGTCGAGGTCGAGCTCGCGGGCCACCAGCTGCATGAGCCGGCGCGAGTCGTCGGCGTCGTAGATCGAGAACGTCGACTTGAGCCCGGCGTGGTCGTGCTCGGCCCGCAGGATGCGCACGCAGGCGGAGTGGAAGGTGGACACCCACATCAGCCGGGCGCGGTTGCCGACGAGCCGGCTGACCCGCTCCTTCATCTCGCCCGCGGCCTTGTTGGTGAACGTGATGGCGATGATCTCACCGGGGTGCACGTCGCGCTTGGCCAGCAGATAGGCGATCCGGCTGGTGAGCACCTTGGTCTTGCCCGACCCGGCGCCGGCGACGATGAGCAGCGGCTGGCCCTCGTGGGTCACCGCGTCGCGCTGGGGCCCGTTGAGCCCCTCCAGAAGGTCAGGCTTGGGCTGACGCGGCGGCTGCGGCGTCGGGGTCTGAGGCACTTCGAAGAGAGCATGCATCGCAGGGGCGAGTCTATGCCGACCCACCGACACTTCCGCCCGACCGGGCCGACGCCGGCGCGAGGAGAGACCGAAACGCGACGATCCCATCCTGCGGAAGACCTTCACGGAGTCGTCAGACGCGTGCCATACTCGGCTACGTGATCGAGCAGGTGCGCTACTACTTTTTTTACGGCTGCGGGAGTCCGGCAGCCGTAGGTCGCGCCTGAACGCCAAACCTACCGACGCCCCGGGCTCCCGCCCGGGGCGTTCGCGTTCCCGGGGCGGGGGCACCAGCCAGACCTGAGAAGGAACGACGAGAATGGCCGCCATCACGATGGAACAGCAGCAGCCCGCCGACGCCCAGCCGGCCCCTGACGAACACATCGCCCAGCTCCGCACCCGCATCGACGAGATCGACGCGGCGCTCGTGGCGCTCTGGAAGGAGCGCGCGGCGATCTCGCAGGAGGTCGGCAAGACCCGCGTCGCCGCCGGCGGCACCCGCCTGGTGCTCTCGCGCGAGCGGGAGATCCTGGAGCGCTTCAGCGCCGAGCTCGGCGCCGACGGCACCCAGCTGGCCCTGCTCATCCTGCGCGCCGGCCGGGGGCCGCTGTAATGAGCTTTCCCCCGAGTGCCACCCCGCTCGACGACGCCCAGCGCGTCCTGTGCGTCTTCGCGCACCCCGACGACATCGACTTCGGCGCGGCCGGGACCGTCGCCCGGTGGGTCGACGCCGGCCTGGAGGTGGCGTACCTGCTGGTGACGCGCGGCGACGCCGGCGGGTTCGACGACACGCCCCGCGAGCAGATGCCGGTCCTGCGGGAGGCGGAGCAGCGCGCGGCCGCGGCGGCGGTCGGGGTCAAGCAGGTCGAGTTCCTCGACGGGTACCGCGACGGGATCCTCACGCCGACGATCGGGCTGCGCCGCGACATCACGGCGGCGATCCGGCGCTTCCGGCCGGACCGGGTGCTCACCAACTCGCCGCTGCGCCGCTGGGACCGCATCGCCGGGCCGAGCCACCCCGACCACCTGGCCGCGGGCGAGGCGACGACCTGCGCGGTCTACCCCGACGCGCGCAACCCGTTCACGTTCACGGACATCGGGCTCGAGCCGTGGACGGTGCGGGAGATCTGGTACAGCGGAGGCCCGTCACCCGACCACGTCGTGGACATCACCGACACGTTCCCGCGCAAGCTGGCGGCCCTGCGGGCGCACGTGTCGCAGACCTCGCACCTCGCCGACCTCGAGGGGATGCTCACGGCCCGGCTGACCGTGGCGGCCGAGGCCGGCGGGCTGCCGGCGGGCCGGCTGGCAGAGGCGTTCTCGGTCTTCTCGACCGCCTGAACCACTGCCTGCCGGGGTCCTGGTGATGACGTTCAGACCAGGCGGCGGTCGGCCGCCCAGCGCGACAGTTCGTAGCGGTTCGACATCTGCAGCTTCCGCAGGACGTTGGAGACGTGCGTCTCGACCGTCTTGATCGAGATGAACAGCTCCTTCGCGATCTCCTTGTACGCGTAGCCGCGGGCCAGCAGCCGCAGCACCTCGCGCTCGCGGTTGGTGAGCTGGTCGAGCTCGGGATCGGCGACCGGCGCGTCCGGCCGCGCGGCGAAGGCGTCGAGGACGAACCCGGCCAGCCGCGGGCTGAACACCGCGTCGCCGTCGGCGACCCGCCGGATGGCGTCGGCCAGCTCGTCGGGCGAGATGGTCTTGGTGACATACCCCCGGGCGCCGGCCCGGATCAGCCCGATGACGTCCTCGGCGGCGTCGGAGACCGACAGGGCGAGGAACCGCACGTGCGGGTGGCTGCGGCGCATGGCGTCGAGCACCGCGCGACCGCCGCCGTCGGGCATGTGGACGTCGAGGAGCACGACGTCGGGCTCCAGGGCGGAGATCCGCTGCACCGCCTCGGCCACCGTGCTCGCCTCGCCCACCACGTCCACGTGGAAGCCCAGCTCGGCGCGGACGCCGGCCCGGAACATCGCGTGGTCGTCGACCAGGAACACCCGCAGTCGCCGGGTCTCTTCGTCGCTCATCGCTCTCCGCTTTCCATGGTCGCAGTGGCCTTCCTACGCAGGGCCTCGGTGTCGATCGGCATGCTCAGGCGCACCTCGGTGCCGTCGCCGGGGGTGCTGCGGATCTCGGCCTTGCCGCCGTGCCGCCGCATCCGCGACATGATCGAACCACGCACGCCGTGCCGGTCGTCGTCCACGGCCTTCAGGTCGAAGCCGACGCCCCGGTCGCGCACGAAGACGCTCACGCAGTCGGGCTCGACCTCCGCATACAGCGAGATCGTCTGGACCTTCGCGTGCTTGGCCGCGTTGACCAGCGCCTCGCGGGCCGCCGCGACGATCGCCGCGATCTTCTCGTCGACGTCGAGGTCGCCCACCACGACCGTCTCGACCGCGACCGCGAACGTGTCCTCGACCTCGGCCGACGCCTCCTCCAGCGCCGCGCCGAGCTTCTCCATCGGCGAGGCCGTCGGCTTGTACAGCCAGTTGCGCAGGGTGCGCTCCTGCCCGCGGGCCAGCCGCTGGACCTCCTTGACGTCCCCGGCGTTGCGCTGGATCAGCGCGAGCGTGTGGAGCACCTGGTCGTGGATCATGGCCGCGATGTCGGCCCGCTCCTGCTCCCGCACCCGCGCCTCGCGCTCGGCGCTGAGCTGGGTGAACATCCGGTACAGCAGCGGTGCGAGGGCCAGGCCGACGCCCGCGAGCGCCACCGCGGCGAAGCCCAGGCCGTAGCCGATCGCCGCCATCGGCGCGCCCGGGATCCGGACGCCGACCACGAACACGCCGATGATGCCGACGACCACCAGCAGGCCGCCGCCGACGAAGCGCAGCAGGTAGGCCTTGCGGTTGTTGTCGACGACCGCGCCCAGCCACGGCATGCCCGGCACGGTCGCCGACCAGCGCTCGCGGCGCTTGGGGTCGGCCTGGTGCCAGATGATGCCGGCGCCCAGCGCGATCACGGCGGCCAGCCAGCCGATCACCGCCTGGACGCTGCCGGTCGGCTGGACCATGAGCCGCAGCAGCACGATGCCGATGCCGAGCGCGAGGAACGAGAAGAGCTGGTTGACGTTGCGCCCGCCGGGGCGCACCGACGGGGGCATCGGCAGGACGGCCCAGAAGGCCGCGTAGAGCAGGGCGCCGAGGCCGTCGAACGCGGCCAGCGCCACGAAGGCGACGCGGATGAGCACGACCGAGGCCCCGAGGTGCGCGGCGAGGCCGGCCGCGACCCCCGCGACGACCCGGTCGGCGGGCTCGCGGTACAGGCGGCGCGTGGGCATCGGGGTGGCCATCAGGCTCGTTTCACACTCGGGGCGGTCGGCGGTCCTCCAAATCGTCACACGGCGGACGTCCGCGAGACCACTCCGAAGACCCCGGAGCTGGCAAATCAGGGTGGCGTCAGGGTCGATGCCGGAGGCAGGGAGCACAGGTTTTCCGCAAGCATGGGTGTCATGACGAATCCGCCTGCCGCCGACGAGCCGGCCGCCACCGCCGCCGAGCAGCCCACGGTGGACGCACCTGCGGCGACCGAGACTCGTGACCTCGCCGCCGATCCGGTCGAGCCGGTCGAGCCGGTCGCGCAGACGCGCGACCTGGGGGCCGAGGGCGACGACGCTCCGGTCGCGGATGCTCCCCCCGCGGATGCTCCCCCCGCGGACGTCCCTCCCGCGTACGCTCCTCCCGCCGACGCTCCTGCTGCGGACCCCGCGGAAGCTCCTCCGGGTGCGGCGCCGCCGGGTGCCGTTCCGCCACCCGGAACGCCCCCGCCGGCCGGTGGCGGGTTCCCCCCGCCCTTCGGCGGCGGCTTCGGCGGCTTCGGTGGCGGCGCGAGCTTCAACCGGGCCGGCCTGGTGCGCCCGCAGCAGGGCCGGTATGTCGCCGGCGTCTGCGCCGCCATCGGCCGCGCCACCAACACCGACCCCACGCTCTGGCGGGTCATCTTCGCCGTCCTGACCCTGGCCGGCGGCGTGAGCATCGTCGCCTACCTGGCCGGCTGGCTCCTGCTGCCCGCCGAGGGCGACACCGCCTCCCCGCTGGAGGCGCTGCTCGGCCGCGGGCGGTCCAGCACGTCCTCGCCGCTCGCGATCGTGATCGGCATCTCCGCCGTGCTCGCGTTCGTGCTGGTGATGTCGCGCAACATCGGCGCCGCGATGGTCGGGCTGGCCGTCGTCATCGGCGTCGTCGCGCTGCTGGTCCGCGGGCAGGGCGGGAGCGGGCACCCGGCCGCCGCCGGGCCGTTCACACCGCCGCCGGCACCGCCGCCGACCCCGTTCCCGCCGTCGGTGCCGCCGTTCACCGCCCCGACGATGCAGTTCACGGCGCCCGCCACCGGCCCGGCCCCGATGCCGCCGGCGCCCCCGGCCCCGCCCGCTCCCCACGTGCCGCCGGCGCCCCCGGCGAGCGG